>DSBN01000345.1 GCA_011046055.1 Sediminispirochaeta sp.
GTTCTACCTGAAGACGGGTATTCACCTCCATGAAAAAGTACCGTTCGCTTTTTATATCGTAGAGGTATTCCACCGTACCCGCTCCGCTGTAGTCGGCGGCCTTTATCAGCCGAGCAGCGGCGGCTTCCATATCCTTCATGAAGTCTTCGCTGAACCCCGGAGCGGGAGTCTCTTCGATGATTTTCTGGTTTTTCCGCTGTACCGAGCAGTCGCGTACGCCGAAGGTGTTCACGTTGCCGTGTTGATCGGCCAGGACCTGTACTTCCAAGTGCCGGCCCCGTTCGACCAGGTATTCGATGAATACCACGTCGTTGCCGGTGATCCTGATCGTCTCTTCCCGGGCGGATTTGAATTGGCTCTCCAACTCCTCAGGACGGCGGACGAAGCGGATACCTCGGCCGCCTCCGGCGTTGGCCGCCTTGACAATGACCGGGTAGCCGATCTCCGCGGCGATCTTCCGTGCCTCATCGTAGCTTCGTACCGCTTTTTTGCTCCAAGGAAGGATCGGGACATCGGATTTTTCGGCCAGATCCTTGGCGGCTATTTTGTCCCCCAGGAGGGCCATCGCCTCACTGGAGGGGCCGAGGAATACAAGACCGGTCTCTTCGATCTTCTTGGTGAAGTCGGCGTCTTCCGAGACGAAGCCCCAACCTACCCAAACAGCGTCGCATCCGCTGTGGCGAAGGGCCTGCAGTAACAGGTCGTGATTCATATAGGGGCTCTGCCCGGGCTTGTTCAGTTCAGGGAAGCTATGGAGAGAGAGCGCCTGGTCGGCCATTTTTACGAAGGGAGCGTACTCCTCCTTCTCGGTATAGAAGGCAATCGATTTCAGCTGGCTTCCGTTCAGGTTGTTGTACTCCTTTACGGCGCGTACAAAGCGAAGAGCCGCCTCGCCACGGTTGAGAATTCCGATTTTGGCGTCGGTTTTGAGGTGTTTCTGTTTTTCATTCATATATAGAAGTTCCTCCAAGTCTATTCGGTGTTATTTCGGTCGTAGACCGAATTTTATAAACGCAGTTTACACGATACTATGGGCTATGAGAAGAGTTATACCGCTTTTCACCGTGACTTGCACAAATCCGTCATCTATCTTAACCTAAACTGGCGTATAAAAAAAGGCGAAACAAGAGGTTCCGATGGCGACGAAAACGATAGAGATATACACCGACGGCGGATGCAGTGGAAATCCCGGTCCCGGCGGTTGGGCCTTTGTGTTGCGGGATGGGGAAGAACATATAGAGCGTTCCGGAGGTGATGACTACACTACCAACAACAAAATGGAGCTCACCGCCGTTATTCAAGCACTCGCTTATGTGGGGCAGGAAAAACGCGGCATCGAGGTATATACCGACTCGCGGTATGTAAAAAACGGGATCAGCAGCTGGATCCACAAATGGGAACGTAACGGCTGGATGACCAGCGCCAAGAAGCCGGTCAAGAACCGCGAACTGTGGCAGAAACTCAAGAGCCTGAGTGACGACCTACAGGTCCACTGGCACTGGGTGAAGGGGCACGCCGGAGACAGATGGAACGAACGCTGCGACCAACTGGTCCAAGAGGAAATGGCAAAGAGAAAAAAATGATTTAAGCCCCTCCGGTACGCAATCAGAACCGCGGTCAAACCTCCTACCAATATATGAAGGAGGACATCATGCAAGTTCTGAGTTATATGCGGGGCGGTTACGAGGGGAATATTGTCAATGTCGAAGTCGATCTGCGTCGGGGGATCCCGGGGATCGACATAGTCGGCCTGCCGGACAACGCCGTACGCGAGGCCAAGCAGCGAGTCAGAGTGGCTCTGCGAAACTCCGGTTTCCAAGTCCCGAAGGAGCGGATTCTGATAAATCTAGCTCCCGGGGGGGTGAGAAAGGAGGGGCCCGCCTTCGATCTGCCCATTGCCGGGGCGTTGTTGAGCGCCGCCTCCCAGGTGAAGGCTGGAGACGGCTGGCGGGTCCTGTTCATTGGGGAGTTGGAGCTCTCCGGTGCGGTGCGCGGGGTCCCCGGGGTATTGGCCGCGGTCTCTAACGCCGTGGACTACGGAGCCGACTACTGTTTTGTGCCCCAGGAGAACGGCGCCGAGGCTCGCAGCGCCGGCGGAGAGAGAGTAGTCACCCTATCCCATTTGCGAGAACTGCCGGCTCTGTTTACCCTTCTGCTGCATAAGCGTGGACTGCCCCAAGAAAAAGTAAGCTTACTCGAAACAAGGCAGAGTTCAATACGGGAATTCAAAAATGGGGAGGGCCTTTCGAAGCCGGACTTCGCCGATATGGTGGGACAGCGCAGATTAAAACGAGCCAGTATGGTGGCCGCCGCGGGGTCGCACCACCTGCTTTTGTTCGGTCCTCCGGGGGTTGGAAAAACCATGACCGGCCTGCGAATCGCCGGGCTGCTGCCGGAACTCAGCCGACAGGCATCCTTGGAGCTGAGCAGAATCTACTCTTTGGCGGGCATCCTGCCCCGAGGTCTCGGACTGATTCGTCGACCTCCGCTGCGGGTGCCCCACCACGGCGCCTCCCGGGAGGGGATGATCGGCGGCGGCAGCTACGCCGAGCCGGGAGAGATCTCTTTAGCCCATCGAGGGGTACTTTTTCTGGACGAGCTCTCGTCATTTTCGGTAAATATCTTGCAGGCCCTGCGCGGACCATTGGAAAGCGGATCCGTGCAGATTGCCCGAAGAGCTTCTCACTACTGGTACCCCGCGTCTTTTCAATTGGTCGCGGCGATGAACCCCTGTCCCTGTGGGAAGATGGGGCTCGCTTCGGGAAGCTGCATGTGTTCCCCCATGGAGATTCACCAGTACTGGAAAAAAATAGGCGGAGCCCTCATGGACAGGATAGAAATGCGCCTGCCCGTAGACCAGCAAGAGGCACCCCTTGCCCAATCGGGACTGCGGGATCGTGCTCGTCAGCAGAAGGAACAGGGGGAAAGACCCTTGGAGGGTACCAGGCAGATGGCCGAGAAGGTCAGCGCGGCGGTGGAGAGGCAGAAGCGCAGGTTTTATCCGGAGGTGGAGAAGAGAAATCGAGATATGAATATAACCGAGCTTCATAAGTACTGTCACCTCGATGAGAAAGAGCGGGAACTGTATCATGAAAACATGAGGGCTCTGGGGCTCTCCAGTCGCGCGGGGAACTCGGTTTTGAAGATAGCCAGGACCATTGCCGACCTCGATGGTGAGAAGAGTATAGGGGAGCGGCATCTGGACGAGGCCTTTTTCTACAGACGCTACGGCGAACAGGATTACTACTGGAGGAGCGTCTAGGCTGTAGACAGCTTGGTCCATGTTTTTATAGTATTGAGACGAGGAAGGAGAGAGTATGAAGCGATACAGTAGAGGCCAGATGCTGTTTTATGCCTCCAGCAGCGTGATAATCATCGTCCTGCTCTTGTTCGGCTTCGGTTTGTTGGATATTCCTGGGGTGACTGAAGAGACTCGGAAAACCCAAGAATCCTCCAGTTCGGAGTTTCCCCGGGAGTTCGATTTTCAAAATGAGGCTTACGAGGAACGGATTCCTTCCAGTGGCGGCGAATTGACCATGGTCTCGGATAGCCGGGAGCTGGAGAGCGGGCTCACCGATTATGAACAAAGAAATATCGATGTGTATAGAAAAAAGAATACCGCCGTGGTCAATATCAACACCGAGACCCTGAGCTTGAACTGGTTTTTAGAGCCGGTGCCCCAGGATGGCGGTACCGGTTCGGGCTCGATAATCGATCAACGCGGTTATATCCTCACCAACTACCATGTGGTCAAAGACGCCTACAAAGTCCACGTGAGCCTCTACGACGGATCACGGTACGAGGGACAGGTAGTGGGGAAAGACCCGGAGAGTGACCTGGCGGTTATCAAATTCGACCCCGGCGATACACGGCTGAATACAATTTCCTTTGGCAACTCCGACCGTTTGAGGGTGGGGCAACTGGTCTTGGCCATCGGTAACCCCTTCGGCTACGATCGCACCCTAACCACCGGTATTGTGTCCGGTCTCGGACGTCCGGTGCGAACGTCTCGAAACCTGGTGATTCGCGATATGATCCAGACTGACGCTTCTATCAACCCCGGGAATTCCGGCGGCCCCCTGCTCAACACCCGGGGGGAGATGATCGGGATCAACACCATGATCTACTCTCCCAGCGGGGGGAGCGTGGGGATCGGCTTCGCGGTACCGGTGAACACCGCCCGCCGGGTGGTTCCCGAGCTGATCGACCATGGGAGGGTTATTCGCGGCTGGATCGACATAGTACCGGTACAACTGGAACCGAGTATTGTTCGGTATGGCCAGTTGCCGGTGTCCAAAGGCATCATGGTCTCCAAAGTGACCAAAGGCGGGAATGCCGAGGAGGCCGGCATTCGCGGGGGCGATCGATCCAATCCGGTACGCTACGGCAGATCGGTGATCTACTTCGGCGGGGATATTATCGTTGAGATCGACGGAACAAAAGTCGCCTCCCTGGCCGATATGTTCAGCGCCTTGGAGGACAATCGTCCCGGGGAGGAGGTGAAGGTGGTCGTCCTGAGAGAGGGCCGTCGCCGCGAGATCTCGGTCACTCTGTCCCAGAGACCAGAAGAGATAGCGTGGGAGTAGAGTCTAGGATGAAGCAATTTAAACTCGTTTCGGAATATTCACCGGCGGGGGACCAGGGGCAGGCAATAGATCTCTTGTACCGGGGAATGGCGGAAGGGAAGAGGCAGCAGACCCTCAAGGGGGTCACCGGCTCCGGGAAAACCTACACCATGGCCAAACTCATCGAAGCCAGCGGCTTGCCCACCCTGGTCATCAGCCACAACAAAACCCTCGCCGCGCAGCTGTATCGCGAGTTCAAAAGCTACTTTCCCGACAACGCGGTGGAGTACTTCGTCAGCTATTACGACTACTATCAACCCGAGGCCTACGTCCCCTCAAAGGACCTCTACATCGAAAAGGACTCCTCGATCAACGACGAGATCGACCGGCTTCGTCTCTCGGCAACCAGCGCGCTGATGGACCGGCGCGATGTGATTGTAGTGGCCACCGTATCCTGTATTTACGGTCTGGGCAGTCCCAAGGCCTTCCAGGAGATGCGGGTCTACCTGGAGCTGGGGCAGGAGACCAGCGCCTCGAACATCGCCAGAGACCTGATCCGCATGCAGTACGAGAGAAACGACGCGGTTCTGCAACGGGGTTCTCTGCGTATTCGGGGTGACGTCTTGGAGATCTATCCCGCCTACTTGCAGGAGGCTTATCGGGTGGAGTTTGATTGGGATGTGATCGAGAGAATTCGGCGTATTCATCCGATCACCGGTGAGACCCTGGAAGAGCTCAGCAGCCTCACCGTCTACCCGGCCAAACACTTCGTCCTCCCGGAGGAACAGGTACAACAGGCCCTGGAAAGTATCCGAGAAGAGCTACGGGAGAGGCACCAGGAGCTGATGGCCAAGGGTAAGATCGTAGAGGCTCAAAGGCTGAAGACCCGGACCGAGTACGATTTGGAGATGATGGAGGAGATGGGCTACTGTTCGGGGATCGAAAACTATTCGGCCCCCCTTTCTGGTCGCCGGACTGGAGAACGACCGGCGGTGTTGCTGGATTATTTTCCTGAACATTTTCTGACCTTTATCGACGAGTCTCACGTGACTCTGCCCCAAATCGGAGCGATGTACGAGGGGGACCGTTCCCGAAAGTTAAATTTGGTGGAACACGGGTTTCGCCTCCCTTCGGCCTTGGACAACCGGCCTCTGATTCTCGCGGAGTTCGAAGAGATGCTTGATCAGGTGATCTACGTCTCGGCTACTCCTGGGGACAAGGAGCTCGGTCGGAGCGCCCAGGTGGTCGAGCAGATTATTCGTCCCACCGGACTGCTCGATCCAGTAATCGATATCCGCCCCACCGAAGGACAGATCGAAGATCTGTATCACGAAATACAGCTGAGGGTGCAGGCGAACGAACGCACCTTGGTGACTACTTTGACCAAAAAAATGGCCGAGGACTTGACGGACTACCTCTCCGGATTGGGTCTGCAGGTACGCTATCTGCACTCCGAGGTGGAGACCATCGAGAGAGTGGAGCTGCTGCGCGATCTGCGGTACGGCAAGTTCGACGTGCTGGTAGGTATCAACCTGTTGCGAGAGGGATTAGACCTGCCGGAGGTCTCCCTAATCGCGATTCTCGACGCTGACAAGATCGGGTTTTTGCGCTCCGCCACCAGCTTGATCCAAACCATTGGCCGCGCCGCCCGTAACGAAAACGGCAAGGTTATTATGTACGCCGATCGAAGGTCCAAGGCAATGGAGGAGGCTATCGGCGAGACCGAGAGACGTCGAGCGATACAGATCGAATACAATCGACGCAACAACATCACCCCGAGGACGATCAAAAAGGCGGTACAGGACATACTCATCCGCAAAAAGGAGGAGGCCCGGCAGGAGGAGAGCCAGAACATAGAGGTAATCAAAAAGGGCTACAACATCGTCATCCCGGGGGAACGGAAAAAACTGATCAAACACCTGGAACGGGTGATGCTCGAATACGCAAAAAACCTTGAGTTCGAGCAGGCGGCTCTGGTGCGGGATGAGATAGAGGAGCTCAAGTCAACGACTGGCTGATTTCTTTTGTTGCCTTTTCAGTTGGCATCGTCGGCTCTTTTTCGCTTGATCGCGGCGTACGTCTCAGGGCTGGCTATGGTTTTTTCGTTCCCGAGGCAGCTCGATGAAAAAGGTACTGCCCCTCTGAGGGCTGCTTTCGAACCAGAGCTTGCCCCGATGCTGCTCGGAGCCGATGAAGTAGGCCGTCGACAGGCTCAGACCGATTCCCGAACCAACGCTCTTGGTGCTGAAGAAAGGTTCAAAAATTCGGTGCTGGTACTTGTGACTGATCCCTATACCGTTATCCCTGATCTCGGTGATCACCCCATCTCTGCTCGGGTAGACCTTCAACTGCAGTTTGGCTTGGTAGTTCTCCTCACTCTTCAGACGCCGCTGCATGGCGTCGGCGCTGTTTTTTAAAATGCTCAGAAACACCTGTTTGATCTTGTTCTCAATGCAGATTACCGGTTCAATCCGTGGTGCATACTCTCGAGTAATCTCGATATTGCGAAAGTCCCATTTTCACCCAAATTGAACTCAACGGAGGCCAGCTCGACACTCTTGTCCAGGATATCCGACAACCTATGGGAGGAGAACTCTACCTCGCTGCGGTTGGTGAAGCTGTTGATGTTTTGAACGATCTCCCGAAGGCGACGCCCCGAATCGAGGATGAGCCCCAACTGTTCGGGAATTTTACGTAGCTCCAAGTATTTCCGGACACTCTCAAGGGAGACCTGGGCCCGTTGGGCCGCCTCGATGTTCGCCGGGCTTGACTCTATCAGACGACGCTGGATTACCTGGGTGTTCTGTACCATCGCTGCCAGGGGATTGTTTATCTCGTGGGCCATGCCGGTAGCCAGACCACCTACGGACATCATTTTTTCGTTGTGCAGCAGGGCCTCTTCCATCTTTTTCTGCTCAGATTTGTCATCCACCCGTACCACGGCTCCCGGCAGCTGTTTGGACGGGAGCGGAGAGATGCTTACCTCTCGGTACTTGGTCTCGTCTTTGATACGAAAGGAGCTGAGCATGGCGATAACCGGACGTCTATTGAAAATCGCCGCGTCGATCTGGTCTTTCTGAGCGGAAAGGAAGGGAAATATCTCCTCGATTTTCCAGCCGACGACCTGTCTCGGCGCTAAACCGGACTCCTCCAGTGCCGCCTGGTTGCACTGGGTTATCTCGTGTCTGTCGTTTACCGCGATAACCAAGGAGGGCATGGAATCGATAATGTTCTCGATGTAGTTGTGGGTGTTTTTTAACGTCTTTTCCAGTCGATGTCGTAGTACGATGTTGACAATCAGCCCGACTACGGTGCCCAGCAGGACCAGAATGGCCACCAGAATGCCGGTAAAGAGGCGCAGGTGTTCACGGAAAAAGCTCAAGGGTTGATTGATTATTACGGACCCTTCGGGGAGCTTGGAGGTCTCCGTTCCGA
>DSBN01000176.1 GCA_011046055.1 Sediminispirochaeta sp.
CTTTTGGGGAAAATGAATAGATTACATTCAACGACGCAGGGTAGAGCAGTTGGCAGCTCGTCGGGCTCATAACCCGGAGGTCGCAGGTTCGAGTCCTGCCCCTGCTAAAAAGAGCAGATCGCATTTTTGCGATCTGCTCTTTTTTTGTGGTCAAGCGGGACTCGATACGGAGGCACGGCACGACCGAGAGGGAGTGCAAAACGACAGGATGTCGTTTTAGTGCCGTAGGCGGGTCGAAAGGAGTCCACAGGATGTGGACGACTGAAGACCGAGTCCTGCCCCTGCCAAAGAAGCTGTAATACCGTCAGGTGTTACAGCTTTTTTTATTCGTATTGATTCTCTCTCTAATCTCGGAAATATTAGAAATTCTCCGGTCAGATTACCCTTCTTTTGGAAGGAGATCCACAACCGGCTTTTTATACCTATTGAGCTTACGATAATCCACAAAACCATGGTATTGCAGGATCCCCAGAAGCAGGGACAGGTCGATACCGATCTCGGCGGCGATGCTCTTCAGTTTTCCTTCCGTGAGGTAGCTTCGATAAGGCTCCGCAAGCTTGAGTATTCTCGCCACGTGGAGGATCTCTTCAGCTTTTTCATCGGCTTCCCTTTCTATCTTCGATATCTCCGATCGATCCTTCAGGTCATCGAGAAAAAATCCTTCCGTACTACCCTTGAAATGGAGCAGGAGATGGGCTAACTCATGAGCCAGGGTAAACCAGAAGTTATCAACCCTGTTATAACGGGCGGTATAGACGATCACAGGGTGTCCATCAGCAAAAAAAGATGCACCGTCAAGATAAGTTTTTGAAAGATGAGACTGCACAAGAAACTTGACTCCGGCGGCATTTAGATCCCGAATCACTTCGAGAATGCCTTTTTCCCCTGCCGTGTACTCCAGAAGATTGTCAGCAATAGTGGTGAGCTTGTCCCGGCTGTAGGGTGGGACGGCTATCTGCTCACTTCGTTTTTTGGCGATCCTGTACCAGGTAATGCTGTAATTGTCGGTAAACTGATCATCCGATTTGGAACGTCGAGCGCAGTACCTTTCGTTCTTCCGATACGCCTCATAGACCTGAAAGTTAATATCTGGATCGTCATCACCCCAGATTTTTCGGTAAGTTGCCTCATAGTCATCGGCACTCTTGCCACCCGTATACCAGCCTTTTCTGTGAATCTCCAAAACCGGTACATACCTCCTGATCCGGGCTTTCCTCTCTGTCTGGGTAAGCTCCTTCTTCCGTTCGTTCAGGCTGATCCAGTACCGGGCATCGATATTCATCCAAGACTCGGGACTCCCCCCCAGGGCCTCACTTAGCTTCACCGCATGCTCCATTAGGAGTTTCTGTTTTGCGTTCATGATGCTGCTGAGGGTCTTTCGGGAGATATCGGTAACCTGGGCAAGGTCTTCCTGGGTCCACCCCAGAAAGTCCAGTTCTCTTCTGATCATATCCCCGGCGCTTATGTTGATATACGGTTTGAGCTGGTTATCATTCGTCATGGCTGCCCCCTATTGGTAGTGTGTGCTGATTTCATCAATCCCAAGAATCCCGATCGTCTTCTCCTCATTCTCCCAGTCGATTTCGACTTCCAAACGGTATTTTCTGCTAATCCGAAGGGAGAATCGATTCTTCGTCCCCTTCATTTCCTCAAAGTTCAAGGACGGACGCTGCTGAAGGTCATGAATATCACGAGCCGCATCAATGACAGTCATAACTTCAAAAAAGCCTCGAAGGACTTCCTTTTGGAGGGGATACTTCTTTGCCCGCCCGGTGGTGTAAATCGTCTTAAGGTGTCGATTGATGAAAAGAAACTTCACTGTCCCAGTATAGTATAGCCACTACCAAACGTCAATCATTATGCGCACCTTGTTACACATTTAGTTTTACTTTTTATTGTGACGGTATTGTTCTGATCATTTGAAGCTATAAAAGAGGCTTCACCCGCAGATATCGCGGAATGAAGCCTCGGTTCTTGATTAGCACATGAACTATAGCTCCTACCCGTTGGTCTGTCAATTCAGATATTCCGGCGATTCGTGTCACGAATCGCGTGGTACTGCCCCCAAAGCGTCGCAAGCCGAGCTTCGAAACGGCGCTTTCTGCAGTAACCAAGGTCTCCGTCAAACTTCCCAAAACTCCGCACTTGCTGTATATTGGGCCTCTGGAGGAGACTTTGGCTAGATCGAAAAAAAAGGCCGCCGTTTTTCTCGACCGCGACGGCACGCTCATCGAGGACGTGGGATTTCTCAAGCACATAGAAGACATTCAGATTTTTCCCGACACCATCGAAGCGCTGAAGAAGCTGCAGCAAAACTACGAGCTCTTTGTGGTCAGCAACCAGACCGGGGTGGCCGCCGGCAGCATCAGCCTCGAAGACGTGGATCGGATCAACGGTGAACTGGACCGGCGCTTTGCCGCCCAAGGGATCCGCATCAACGAATGGTACAGTTGCCCCCACGGTCCGCAGGAGGGCTGCCAATGCCGCAAGCCACGCCCCGGATTTCTCCTGGAGGCGGACAAAAAATACGGCGTGGATTTCAGCCGTTCCTTTGTTATCGGCGATCACCCCCACGATGTGGCAACGGGACGGGATTTGGGCGTCTTCGGACTGTATCTGCTCAGCGGGCACGGTCGCCGCCATCTCTCCGATCTCGGCCCACATACCCTGGTCTTCCACTGTATCGACGAAGCGGCGGAGTGGATCTTGCAGAACCCCTTGGCAGGCGAGGATCTGGAGAGGAGCCTCGAAGCGGGCGCCCGGGCGATCAAGGAGGGCGGCCTCGTGGCCTTCCCCACCGAAACCGTCTACGGACTCGGCGCCGACTCCTTCAACGAAGAGGCGGTACGGCGTATTTTCAAGGCAAAAAAACGGCCCCTCCACAACCCGCTGATCGTTCACATAGCAGTCGGGGAGGATCTGTACAAACTCAGCGAGTCATTACCGGAGTCGACGATGAAGCTGGTGGATAGATTCTGGCCAGGCCCTTTGACCCTGGTCCTACCCAAGTCCTCCAAGGTCCCGGATATAGTGACCGCCGATAACCCCTCGGTGGCGGTACGGATGCCGGCACACTATTTGGCCCGAAGACTGATCAAGTTGAGCGGGACACCAGTGGCCGCACCCAGCGCCAACAGCTTTGGCCGAACCAGTCCGACCAGCGCCGCCCACGTGCGGGATCAGCTTGAGGGACTCTACGATGTGCTGATCGACGGGGGATCGTGCTGGGTCGGCGTGGAATCCACGGTACTATCGCTGACCGGCGACCGCCCGCGAATACTGCGCCCGGGAGGGGTGACCAGAGAGGAGATCGAGTCCCTTATCGGGCCGGTGGACGTGTCCTCCGGCCACAAAGCGGCAGCCCCTGAGAGTCCAGGGCAGCTGCCTTCCCACTACGCTCCGGATACGCGGCTGATCCTCCTCGACAACATACCGGAGGAGTATCTGGACGACCCGGAGGTAGGCTATATCCTCCCCCGCCCGCTGGACCGCGTTCTCTCCGGACCGGTGGAGCTGCTCAGCAAAACGGGGAACCTGGAGGAGGCGGCGGGTAAGCTCTACGCCGCGCTGCGACGTTTGGACCGTCGAGGGCTTCGTTTGATCGTCGCCCAGAGCTTTCCCGATGAAGCTATCGGGGTGGCGCTCAACGACCGGCTGAGCAAAGCGGCGGCCGAAAAGAAGCGAGAACCATAGCGGATGTCCGTACCGAAAGTAAACTGGCAGCTTCACAAGGTCTTCACACAGTACGCAGGCCTGCCCCGGGCAGTCTACGTGCTGTTTTTTGCCCGGATCATCAACCGGATGGGGGATTTTGTACACTTTTTTTTGACCCTCTTCTTAACCCAGAAAATGGGGATGAGCGAGGGAAAGACCGGCACCTTTCTGATGCTGGTGAGCTTCTCCCGTATGGCTGGAAGCGTTTTCAGCGGGAAGCTGGGAGACCACATCGGGAGGAAAAGGGGGATGGTATTCTTCCTCGCCTGCTTCGCCCTCACCTTGACCTTCACCGGCTTCGTGGTCGAGTCGATGCTGACACCTTATATGCTGATTTTAGCCGGCTTCTTCAACGGAGGCGAGCGGCCTCTGAACAACACCATTGTCACCGACCTGACCCGTGGCGAGCAGCGCAACAAGGCCTTCAGCCTCCTGTACTTGGGGATCAACATCGGGGTGGCTATCGGGCCGATGATCGCCGGCTTTCTTTTCAACCGCTTCATCCGCTGGATCTTTTGGGGCGACGCCATCACCAGCCTCATAGCTATTCTACTCATTGTCGCCTACGTTCCTGAGAGTCGGCCTTCCGCGGAAGAGCTGGAGGAGAGTAAGAAGGACCCGAGCAGCAAGGAGCGAGCCGAAGAGGGCGGTACCATAGGAGCCTTCCTCCGCCGCCCGGTGCTGGCCCTGTCGACCCTGCTGATGATTCTCTCCGGCTTCATCTACTCCCAGCACGCCTTCGCCCTGCCCCTACATTTGGACCAGCTCTTCGGCCGGGAGAGCGCCCGCCTGTTCGGTCTGATAATGTCGAGCAACGCGGTCTACGTACTCTTGTTTACCACCTTGATCCTCTACCTGACCAAAAAGATAAACCCGCTGAAGAGCACCGCCCTGGGGGCTCTGCTCTACGCCGGGGGGTTTGGTATGATCTTTTTCCTGGAGGATTTCTACCTCTTTTTTCTCTCCACCCTCATCTGGACCCTGGGAGAAATCATCACCATGGTCAATTACAACGTCTTCATCGCCTCTCACACCCCCATCAGCCATCGCAGCAGGTTCAACGGTCTGCTGCAGGTGATTCTGGGAATGGGATTTGCGGTGGGGCCCTTTTTGGCGGGCCTTTTCGTCGATCTATTCGGCACCCATGACATATGGCTGGTGGTCAGCGCATTGGGCGTGGTGGTCTACTTCGGTTTTCTGGCCTTGGCCGCCTGGGAAAAGAAACGAGCCGCCGCCGAAGTATTAGAAAGCCCGACCGAGAAGAACCCGTCTATTTGAGCAGCTGTGGAACGAGCGCCCAGCGCAGCTGCCAAGTTTTTTCGCCCTGCTCCAGGCAGACAACTCCGCTGTTGCTGAATCCTACCGGCTCGGCCTCCGCATCTCCGGTCAAAAGGAGTCCCGCCAGCTTTGAGAGAAAGGGCAGGTGACCAACTATCATCAGATCGTGACTCATTTTTCTCAACTCCTCGGCAATAGGTTCTACCGAATCCTTGGGGGCGAGATTACTGTGCTCCATTATTCTCCGGGGGATTTGCAGGTTTTCAGCAAAAATCTCGGCGGTCTGCCGGGCTCGGGTCTTGCCGCTGTGCCAGATCACAAAAACCTCGCTCCCCGCCGCTTTGAGCCGCTGGGAGACTAGACGAGAGGCCTCCTTGCCCTCCTCGGTCAGACTACGCTCGGGATCCTGTTCTTTGGAGAACGCCATTCCGTGCTGCACCAGATATACCCGCATTGGGGGACCTCCTTCACTTCGGGGTTTGAACTTTACTCATAATTTTAACTCCGGCGGACTGTACCAGGCTACCCCCTTTTGTGATAAAATGGCGGATCACGGGAGGCAGATGTATGGTAGAAAATTTCACCCTTGCTCAGATTAGCGACCTGCACATCGGCAGGACCATCAGCTATCCCTCCGGACAGGTAGAGCTCTTCGAGGAGCTTCAGAAGACGGTGGAAAAAATCGCACGGATGGAGCCCCTCCCGGATATCCTGATGGTCACCGGAGACCTGGCCAACCACGCCTCGCGGCGGGACTACCTGAGGGTCAAGGCGCTTCTGGATTCACTCCCCATCCCCTACTATATTGTGCCAGGCAACCACGACAGTCGTCGAGTCCTGCGAGAGGTTTTTTCCGATCACTCCTACCTGCACCTAGCAGATCAGTTCATCCAGTACAGCATAGACGGACTGCCGGTGCGAATACTCAGCCTCGACACTCTGGCCGAAGGGAGCCACCGGGGACGAATAGATGAAGTGAGGCTCAGGTGGCTGGACGAGCGGCTGGCCGAAGAGCCAAAAAAGCCGACGCTGATCTGTATGCACCACCCCCCCTTTCGTACCGGAATGCCCTACCCCGACAGTCTCGGCTTGGACGGCACCCAAGAAATGGCCAAGATCGTGGGGAAGTATCGAAACATCGAGGCTATCGTATCGGGGCACACCCACCGGGAGAGCTGTGTTCGCTGGAACGGCACCGTGGCCTACGTGACGCCCAGCTGCACCTTCAGCTACAAACTGGAGTTTCACGAAGTGGACGACTTGGACCCCCTGCATGAACCGCCGGCCTTTCGACTCTTTCGATGGGTCGAGGGAGTCGGATTGGTGAGCCATCTCTGCTACAACCGGGACTACGAGTTCGGCCTGAGCGAGGGAGTCCCACGGACGCCGAACAATTAGTATCTGTACGCAATACCGTTTTATTGGAGAAAAAAATGAAAAAAACGATTTTGACTTTCTGTCTTTTGACTTCACTGGCCATAAGCAACATCGCATCCGTGCCCCCGCCCCGGGACGAGAGCGTCGCCCTGGCCGACTCGGCTTCCGCCGGATTCGTCAACCCGGCGGCTCTGAGCTTCGGAAGCGGTCAGGGCTTCGGCTACCTGCACGGTTTCGACCGGGACGGTCTCATCGACGATTATGCCCTCTACTTCAACAGTCCCTTTCTGGGCTACTCTATTTCCCAGACTCAGACCGGTCACGAACACGGTCTGAGACTATCTCTGCCGCTGTTTCGCAATTTATACTTCGGAGCTGCTGCGAGGGGAGAGTCTTTCGATCCCGCTGAAGCGGCTTGGGATTTTGGACTCCTGTATCGTCCCACCGACTACCTCTCCCTGGGCAGCACGGCAACTCTCTCTGCGGGGGGGCAAAGGAGCTATACCAGCGGTGTCGCTCTGCGCCCGCTGGCTCTTTTGCTGCCGGAACTCTCCGCCCACCGACTCAGTCTGTTCGCCGACGTAGACTGGTGGGAGGAGGCGATAGGCACACCGAAAATCGGCCTGCGGTTCATGCCCCTCACGGGGCTGGAAGCGGGATTTGCCTACGATGCGGAGTCCGATAGCTTCGGTTTCTCCGTCAGTTACGCCGCCAACGGACTTCGCCTCGGATCATACTCCGAGGCCGGTGAGGATTGGAATATGGGCCGCGGAGTCGCTTACGCCCAAGTGGGGCTGCTGCCCTTCAACCTGGAACGTGACTTCGACCGCCGCAGCCTGTACTACGACTATGAACTCGGCCCGGAGATCGTCGAAATGGGGCAGAGCTTCAAATTCGGTCCCATGTACCTCCTGTCCGATCAGAACAGCCTGCGCAGGGTCTTGACCGATTTGGAGGAGATCGAAAAAAGCGAGCATATCGACGGAATGCTCTTCGTCAACCAGCACCCCAGAATGTCTCTCAACACCGTACTGGAGCTGCGGCAGGCGCTGCAGCGCATTCGGGAGAGCGGGAAAAAGATAGTCTTTTACAGCGATTACATGAGTACCACCGATTACCTTTTGGCTGCCTCCTCCGCCGACGAGATATTCCTTCACCCCCAAGGTATGATCCACCTGCGGGGCGTCTCCGCCTCCGGGCCCTACCTGAAAGGCTTCTTGGACAAGTACGGTATCTCCGTGCTGAATATGCACAGCGGTGATTACAAGAGCGCCTACAACTTTCTCTCCGAGTCTTCAATGCCCACCGAAGAGAGAGAGGCTCTGGACTATCTGCTGCAGGGTATTTTTGATGAGATGGCCGGACTTATAGAGGATGGAAGAGGCGAACGGCTGCAAGCTCCAGCCGCCGAGCTCATCGAAGCCGGGCCCTACTTTCAACCGGAGAGAGCTCTGGACGCGGGTCTCATCGACGGCCTGGTCCAAAGAGACGAGTTCCGAACGGCCTCGGAATTTATCGATGAAGATACCCTGACCCAAAGCTGGATCCAGACCCGACAGGTACGAACCGACTGGAGCGAAGAGCACCAAGATCGGGTCGCCCTTATCC
>DSBN01000302.1 GCA_011046055.1 Sediminispirochaeta sp.
CGATAATCCTGCAATCGGTAATGCTGCCGTCCTGCAGTTTGGTCGGTATTTCTTCACCTCGCCGCCCGCTGGCCTGGGCTGTCCCCTCTATCCGCAGCTCGATCGCCCCGGAACGTATCAGTACCCGCAGACGGTCTCCAGCCTCCACATCCGGTTTTGGTCGGATATTGTTTGTTGTGAATTGTTCCCCCGCGGCAATTCTCCGACGTGCCAGAAAAACCCCCTCTTCTGGTCCGATCGCCCGTGAAGAGACTTCTTCCGCGGGGCGCGCGCTTCGAGAAAACTGCTCCAACGACAAAGATTCTCCCCGCTGGTAGACGCGATCGGCGAGATACACTCCCTGGAAGTACCGCAGTTCAGCCTCCGCTACGGCGCGGATTTCTTCGTTTCCCTTTCTGCCCCGGACCAGCACTCTGATCCTTCCACCCCGCGGAAAGTTCAGCGGCGTAAGCAGCTGAACATCTTCTATCCGCGCCCCCTCTATCTTTTTCGGCACCCTAAGCAGTTCGAGTTCCACTCTTGTATCGGGGTGTTCCCCTCTCGAAACCAGTAGGTCTAAGATCTTTTTTGTAATCTGCAGCTGCACACTCTCCGCCCCGTTACTTAGAGCGTCGGGGATGTAGACGACCGGTGAACCCACAAGAGCGAACACATTGTCCCCCCTCTCCTTGGAGGAGTCGCCGTGGATCAGTCGTCGTATCTGCCAGAGGGGGATTATGGCCGCTCGGTCGCCGAAGGTTTCATGGCCGGAATCAAATCCGTTTTCAAGAATTTCCACTCTCCGCTGGTCGAGCTCGCCGGTATAAAAAAGATCCTCATACTCGATCCGCCGAGCATCCGCCGCTACCAGTGGCCGAAGCAGAAACTCCTGACCGTGAAGCATGAGGGCTGGGAGAATCAAAAAGAGCAGCAGGAGAGAAAAAAACAATCTCCGCTCAGCTTCTCCCTCAGTCACGCTTAGCTCCCTATCTCTTGAGGTTGTTGGCGATTCCCAGCATGGTGTCGGAAGTCTGGATCGCCTTGGAGTTCAGCTCGTAAGCCCGCTGGGCGACAATCATATTCACCATCTCCTGCACCACCGAGACGTTGGATTTTTCCAAAAACTTGTGAATCGTCTGCCCCATCCCGTCGAATCCGGGCCGGCCACCGATAGGGTCTCCCGAGGCGTTGGTGACCTTCATCAGGTTCTGTCCCACCGCTTTGAGGCCGGCGGGGTTCGTGAAGCGGTAGAGCTCCATCTGTCCCACCTCTATGGGGTCGTCGTTGCCCTCGACCTGCACCGTGACCCGTCCGTCCTGACTGATGCTCAGGCTCTCCCTTACAAAGTTCTCCGGCAATACGATCTCCGGCATGACCCGGTAGCCGTTGGCGTTCACCAGCTGTCCGTTGGAGTCGATCTTGAAGGATCCGTCCCGGGTGTAGCCATAGCTTCCGTCGATCATCATCACGCGGAAGAATCCCTCACCTTGTATAGCCACGTCGGAAATGTTCTCGGTACTCTCCAAGGCGCCCTGGCTGTACATTTTTTGGGTCGCCGAGACCTTTACTCCGTGTCCTACCTGAATCCCCGTGGGAACGGTGGTCTCCTCCGTGGCCGGGGTGCCGGCCAATCGCGAGGTCTGGTAGAGGAGATCCTCGAAGTCGGCTCTATTTTTTTTGAAGCCGTTGGTGTTTACGTTGGACAGGTTGTTAGATATTGTATCGATGTTGAACTGCTGTCCCGTCATACCGCTGGCGGCGGTCCATAGTGATCTCATCATCTCTTATGCTCCTATACCTTCAGAACGTCGTTTATCAATCTGGCGCTGAGGCTGTCCTGAGTGGTGATCGCCTTCTGGTTCGCCTCATAGGCGCGGTTCACCTCGATCATCCGCACCATTTCGGTGACCGGGTTCACATTGGATCCCTCCAGAAAGCCCTGCTCTACCTTTACCGCCGAGCCGAGGTCGGCCATCCGCGGATCACCGGTCTCGTTGCTCTGCTTCCACATCGAGGATCCCTCCTTTTGCAAAAAGCGCGGCCGGTCAAAGTTCACCACCTTGAGGGTGTCCACCAGCTCCAGGTTTTCCCACTCGTTCTCCTCCATGGAGACCAAGCGCTCTGGATCTCCGCTGAAAGTGGAGTTCTGATAGACCCGCCCCTGACTGTCGACTACGAAGTTGTTCTTTTTTATCTCAATGGGCCCTTCGGTACCGAGGACCGGGTAGCCCTCTTTGTTGACCAAGATCCCCTCTTTGCTGAGATGGAATGACCCGTTTCGCGAGTATCGCTCCCCCCGATCGGTCTGCAGGCTGAAGAAACCCTCTCCGTCGAGGGCCATGTCGAAGGGGTTTTCCGTCTGCTGCAGGCTTCCCTGCTCGAACACGGTGTAAGTCTCGTTGTACTCCACGCCGGTGCCGATTTTACCCACCACCGGGGCGGTATCCACACTGCCGAAGGGAAACTTGTAGAGACCGTCGTCGTTGGTCCGGCGGATCAGCATTTGGGGAAAGGCCTTGCTCACCGATAGATCTCTTTTGTAGCCGGTCACGTCAACGTTGGCCAGGTTGTTCGACAGGGCGTCCATCCGGTTCATCTGCGCCTTCATGCCGCTGGCGCCGGTATACAATCCAGGTACCATACTGAAATCTCCTTCCTACTTGCAGTATCGGCGCGGTACGGGACTTCTTGAGATCAATTGAAGCGGAAATTGAAGCGCGCCAGCGGCGGGAGATAACTGGACCTCTATATTTAGATGTGCCGATCCGGCTTGATTTTTTTTTCTATTATCGATACATTTTGGGGCTAGAAAAGCCAAAATAGCTCAGTGGTAGAGCAACGCTCTCGTAAAGCGTAGGTCGTCGGTTCAAATCCGACTTTTGGCTCAATCTTCACCCTTTTGTTTCTTCCGCTGCGAGTTGACGAAGCGCTGGAAGTCGTTGATGTTTTTCACCACGATTTTGTCCTGGTATATCTCGACTCTGCGTTGACCGGCAAAGTGATTGAGCACCTTTTTGCTCTCCCCGTAGGATATGCCCGCCCAGTGGGCCACATCCTCCACGGTGGCGGAGAAGGTTCGCTCGTCCTCATCCGGGTCTTCCACTACCTGGTTTTCCGCCAACATCAGGAATACATCGGCCACCCGTGCCTCGACGTTGCTCAGGGTGAGGGTCATAAAGCGCCTCTTCTGGTCGTAGATCCGCTTGGTGAAAAGCCTCAAGAGCTTCAACGCGATCTGGGGGTTGCCCTTCATCAGCACCTCAAAATTCTCCCGGTTGAACTCCAGAGCCTTGACCTTGTCGATGGCCACCACCGTCGCCGATCTGGGAGCCTCCTCCAAAATCGCCATCTCCCCGAAAATCTCCCCAGGGTAGAGGATATCGATGTTCTTCTCGATGTCGCCGAGGATTTTCACAATCTGGACCCGTCCCGATTGGATCAAGTAGAAGTTGTCCCCCGGCTCGTACTCGCAAAAAATTATATCACCGGGTTGAAAAGTCACTGCAAATCTTTCGAACATTGAGAGATCGACGTTCATTTCTTATCCTCTACTTGGCGCAAGGCTCGTTTGGCTTTTCGGTAGACCACCTCGTTCTCCGAGGACATGGCGATTACTTTTTTGTAAAAACTCTTGGCCCGTTCATTCTCCCCCAGCTTTTCATTGCACTGACCGACGTAGATCAGGGCGTCGCGCAGGTCGGGATGCTTGGGGTAGTGTTTGATCATCTGAGAAAAATGTTGGATGCACTCTTGGTACTTTTCCAAGCCCAACAAACATCGACCATACTCGAAGTGGCTCTTGGCCACATACTCATCGCTCTGTTGAGCCTTGATTATCTCTTGGAACTCCTTGAGGGCTGCGCTGTAGTTCTCCTGACTGTAGAGACTCACCGCGTTGTAGTACTTTTTGGCCGTCTCCGAGAGCTCCTCTTGGGCCTCTTTGGTGGTGTTTCTGGGGCTCGGCGGAGTCCCGCCCCCACCCTGCAGCCGCTGCTCGGCCTGATCGATCATCCCGGTCGCTTCGGAGCTGTAGTTGCCCGAGGGGTAGTAGGTGATATAGCGGCGAAAGGCGTAGAGCGCCTGGTGGTACTTGCCGACATTCATGTAATACTGGCCTATCTTGAAGAGCCCCTCTTCCGGGTCAATTCCATCGCTGCTCGATGAGATGAGGTTGCGCACCTGTTTGTGCATTCTCCGCAGCTGATTGGAGAACACCTTGAGCATCTTCATGATGATCCGGGTATTCTGCATGGCGAACTGTTCGAACTCGGGAACACTGAAGATCACCATAGTCGCATCGGAGAGCACCACCGCCGTCTCCTCCCGGGGATACCTGCCCAAAGCGGATTTGACACCAAAGAATTCGCCGGTGTTGATCAGTTCATGGATATCCTGACCCGTCTCGATGTCATTGTAGTTGAGGCTGACCTTGCCGCTTTGGAGGATATAAATGCGGTCATTTGTGTCTCCTTTGAAGTAGACCACCGAATTGGCGTGGTACTTAAGCGCTTTTGGCATCTTAGCTCCTGTTTGTAGATAGTACTGGCCACTAAAAATTGTACTTTTCAAACATGCTACTGTCAACAACGAAAGCAAAAGAGCGCTTAGTTTCGCGTGTCCCAGTCCGTCAATCGGATACATCAGAGCATGTGGGGAGAGATACATGCGCGGATAAAGATTTTCATTGCTTCCCCGCCGCGGGGAGGTTAGACTATGGCTATACAAGGGGCGCAGCAGATGCTCAAGAATATAGGATGTCGTTACCTCGATCTTTTCTCGGAATTTCGTTACGCTGCGGGGTTCTTCTACCGTTCAATTGTAGCGGTGAGCCAGTACTTCTACCGCCCCCAGATCGGACACCGGGTTATCACCATGCAATTGCTGTTCACCGGTGTCGAAGCATTGGCCCTGTTGGCTCTCATTGCCCTGGCTCTCGGAGCGGTGATCATTATACAGGGAATGAGCGTCCTGCCCCAGTTCGGACAGGGCAGTCTGATCTACAGGATTTTGATCATGGTGATCACCCGAGAGTTGGGTCCCCTGCTTTGCGCCTTTGTGGTGATCGCCAGGTCCGCAACGGCCGTGAGCACTGAGTTGGGACATATGGTGGTCAGCCATCAGATCGAAGCCTATGTAGCCACCGGGGTCGACCCGGTACGCTACCTGGCGGCACCGAGATTTATCGGAATCACCCTCTCCATGCTCATTCTCAACGTCTATTTCAATCTTTTCGGTCTGGCCGGTTCTTACCTCCTCACTCGGCTGTTCCAACCGATTCACTTCACCGAGTACTTCCACAACCTCTTGATTTTTTTAAGAACCACCGACATAGTTTCGACGCTGCTCAAGAGCTTCGTCTTCGGCTTGATAATCAGCCACACCGCCGTGTACAACGGTTTGAAGGTCCAGCAATCGTCCACCGAAGTGCCCCAGAGGGTGATCAAGGCGGTAGTCCAGGGGTTCAGCCTCTGCATCCTCGCGGACGCGGTGATTACGATGATCTATTATCTATAGAGGGTGAACATATGGAGATGAGACTCCAGGAAGTCGACTTCTACTATGGATCCCGAGTTGTACTCGACCATGTGGATCTGAGCATTGACCCGGGAAGAACCACCGTAATTGTCGGAGCTTCGGGAAGCGGAAAAAGTATATTGCTGAAGGTCCTGGCCGGCCTTCTTCCTCCTCACCGCGGTCGAGTTCTGTGGGACGGCAAAAACATCTTCGATCTGAGCCAGGATGAGGAAGTTCGTTACAGGAAACGGAGTAGTTTTGTCTTTCAGGACGCCGCCCTTTGGTCCAACCGCACAATCCGCCAAAACGTCGAGTTCCCCCTACAGGTCCACTTCCCAGAGCTCTCGGTTCAACAGCGGGAGGAGAAGGTACGGTACTATTTGGATAAAGTCGCCTACCAGGACAGCATCGAGTATCGACCGGAGCAGATCTCGGCGGGAGAGAGAAAGATGGTCTCTCTGGCCCGGGCCTTGGTGACCAGGCCGAAAACTCTGTTCATGGACTCGCCCTTGACCGATATCGACGCGACTTCGGTGGAGGGAATCAAGAGTATCATCAAAAAGCTACATAGTGAAAGAAGGACCATCATCGCCTGCTTTGTCGACCCCGAATTTATCTCTTTGATGGCGGACGATCTCATAGTGCTGCACCGGGGCCGGGTACTCGCCCACGGGCCCTTTCATCAAGTGAAAAAAAGCAGCGACCCTCTGGTCAGGGGGGTATTGGCCATGGTCCTGAACGAGGTGACCGCCTACGATGACGATATCCTGGATCTTCTCAATTCGGAAGAGCAGTTGCTTTAGCGGAAATTGAGTCGTAAAATGGGGGTAGCATGAAGCTGAAAATCAAGTACGCCGAACAAATAGTAGGCCTGTTTGTCCTCTTCTCAGTGATAGCTCTGGCCTTGGTCTTGATCTTGATGGGTATAAACCAGAGGTGGTTTGAAAAAAACTACCACTTCTACAGCATCTTCCCCTCCGGAGAAGGCCTCAGCCGGGGTATGACGGTCAAGCTGAAGGGTTTCACCATCGGGGCGGTGGACTCGATAAGGCTGACCGAGAAGAACACGGTTCGGGTCGATTTTCATATCTACGAAACCTACTACGATCGAGTCAAGCCAAACTCGGTGCTCCAGCTGCTCCAAAGTCCCTTGGGCTTGGGTGGAGGGGGATTGCGTTTTCATCCCGGCGACAACGACGAAGCACCAGTAGCCGAGGAGAGCTTCATACCTTCCACCGATTTTCCAGAAGGTCGCCAATTGTTGGAACAGGGGCTGGTACGGGGTGAAGAGAGTGATGACCCGGTCGCCGCTGCCCTGGCGAACATCGATCCTCTGATGCTCTCGGCCCAGGAACTGCTCGAATCGCTCAACCGTACCGTGCGGACCCTCGAGGACAATCTCACCGGAAGAGAGAGGGGGCTGCTGTACGATACTCTTGAGCAGAGCCGCGCCAGTCTGTGGGAACTGGAGAAAACTCTGGCCAGCACCGGAAAAGTCACCGAGAACTTGGCCGAGATCACCGGCAGGCTGGCGGACACCGAAGACCTTTTGCGGAGCCTGGTGGGCGAGCAGGGCTCCTTGGGTCTCTTACTCTACGACGAAGAGCTCTATCGAAGAATTGTCGGGATTCTGACGGAGCTGGAGCAGACCTCCGCGGAGCTCAGCGGATTCGGAGCCTACGTCAACGCCCAGCAACCCACTATTACCGGACTTTTGAAGGAAGGCGAGGCGACGCTCATCGAAGGACGGGATGTCCTGTCGGGACTGAAGAACAACCCGCTGATTCGCGGTGGGATTCCCCCCGCCGAAGCCCCGACGGGCACTTTGCGAGGAGTGAGGCCGGAGGAGTGAAGTGATAAGCGAAAGAAGATGGCACCAAGGCCAAAGGGTTTATAACTCTTTAACTTTATCTATAGTCGCCCTACTTTTGCTGTCCTGTTCGAGCCTGCCCAAAGAGGAAGAGCCGAGTCGACGCATCTCACAAGAAGCCGCCAAATACACCAAGTACGGCAACTCCTTTTTTGCACTGGGAGAATACGATGAAGCGGCGCAGATGTACCAGAACGCCCTGGACGGGTACGTACAGATAGACGACCTCTCGGAGGTCTTGTCCCTCTCCCACGCTCTGGTCAAGGCTTTGATTTATACTGGACGGAGGGAGGAAGCGCAGAGGGTCCTCGACCAAGCCGGCGAGTACAGCGATGATCTGCGGCTACCGGAATCCGAAAGTCTCGATAAGCGCGTGCTGACGGCGGAACACTACCTGCTCAGAGGAGAACTCGCCTACCTCCGAGATGATCACCGGGGAGCTATGGAGAGCTTTGACCACGCGTTGACCGCGCTTCACGACTCCGGTGCCGAAGAGCTGCGGGCGGTACTGCTTCAAAGCAGAGCGACGGTACTGCGCGATTTGGAGGACTACGACGGAGCGCGGGAGAACCTGCACACGGCCATCATCTATAACACCGAATTAAACAATC
>DSBN01000058.1 GCA_011046055.1 Sediminispirochaeta sp.
GACTGACCATCAGGAATGTTTCTTCCCCATCCTCGCCTTCAATCACCGGAACTACCGTCACCCAGTCCGGAGCGTCGATGAGAAGAAAGTCACCTTGGCGGCCGTCGGTGGACCGCCTTCTGAGCTCCAGCAGGGAGAAAATCGAACCTTGGTAGACTGTTTTTCGCTGCAGTTCCCGCCAAAAAAGATGTTGTGTCTTGCTTTTGCCGTCATTCATACCGAAAATTGTATAAGATAAGCGTTTTTTCCGCTATATGGTGTCCTTCATCCGATCACGCGGGATGGAACACGGGCCAATTTTCATGCGAGGTTGTACACATGGGGCAAAACAAGAATGTCGGTTTTATCTCTTTTCGCATCTCCGGCACCGACGGAGTCTCCCTGGAGACAAAGAAATGGGTCGACGTATTCCAGAAGCACGATTACCAGTGCTTCTTCATGGCCGGCGAGCTGGACACTCCTCCGGAGTACTCCTTTGTGGTCGACGAGGCCCACTTCAAGCACCCGGAGATCGTCAAACTGTACCAATTGAGTTTCGACCGCTCCCAGCGTCCACGAGAGCTTACCGAGGGGATTCACCACTACCGGGAGATCTTGAAAAAAAAGCTCTACGAGTTCGTGGAACGCTTTGACATCGGTCTTCTGATACCGCAGAATACCTTGACCATCCCCCTGAACGTTCCCCTCGGCCTGGCTCTCACCGAGTTCATCGCCGAGACGAGCATACCGGTGATCGCCCATCACCACGACTTTTTCTGGGAGCGGAAACGCTTCCTGACCAACTGTGTATGGGACTACTTCAACTCCGCCTACCCGCCCCACCTGCCGAGCGTACACCACGTGGTGATCAACAGCTCCGCCCAGAACCAGCTGGCTCTCCGTACCGGTATCTCATCGACCCTGATCCCCAACGTGATGAACTTCGAAGAGCCGCCCAACGGCCGCGACGACTACAACGTCGACGTCCGCCGGGCTCTGGGCATCGATGACGACGAGCTGCTCGTCCTCCAGCCCACCCGGGTAGTCCAGCGCAAGGGGATCGAGCACGCCATAGAACTGGTGGCCCGCCTGAACATGAAGGCTACCCTGGTCATCAGCCACGCCTCCGGCGACGAGGGCTACGAGTACCAGACCAGGGTGCAAGAGTACGCCGAGCTCTTGGGGATCAAGGCGAGGTTCGTCGACGACATCATCGGCGACCACCGCGGACGGACTCCCGACGGACGAAAGGTCTATACCCTGGGCGATATCTACCCCTACGCCGACCTGGTCACCTACCCCTCGATTGTGGAGGGCTTCGGCAACGCCTTCTTGGAGGCGATCTACCATCGAAAACCCATCCTGGTCAACAACTACTCCATCTACTCCCACGATATCAAGCCCAAGGGATTCGACGTGATCGAAATGGACGACTTTATCAGCAAGAGTACCGTGGAGTACACCAAAGAGGTCTTGACCCAGCCCCAGAGGATCCAGGAGATGGTGGAGACCAACTACCGCTTGGGGCTCAAATACTACTCCTACAGCGTTCTGGAGACCAAGCTCCGCCACCTAACCACCAGCATCTGGGGCAGCAAGCAGTTCAGGGACATCTAAACACCTTCATCAGGCCAGTCCCGAGACCGGCGACAAGCGGACGCCAGGCTCCGGCGGTAAAAACACAGGTCGTCGCTCTCAGCCCTGGAGCCAGTAGACCCCAAAGCCCTCCAGCTGGAACTCTATATGCTCCCCGTCGAGCACCGCCGTCACCGGACGGCGGCGGATCAACTCGGTGTAGGTGCTGCGAATCGGTTTCGGCAGCTCTTTTTCGGGAAGTCGGCAGCCCTTCAGCGAGGGGCTGAGGTTGATCAGCACCAGTACCGTTTGACTCTCGTCGGGGGCGATTCTCAGCAGGGCCAGCACCTCCTTGTCGCTGCTGAGAACCCGCATTCCCCCGCCGGGGTGGAAGGCCCGGGATGCTCGGCGGGCCTGAAGCATCTGCTCGAATCCGGAGAATATCCGATTGCGCAGACCTCCCGGAGTATCGAGCTCCTCCTCCACCTGGGAGTACTCCAGCTTTTGCCGGTTGATGCTTCGATTCTGACCGCTGCGCTCCACTCCTTCGCGGTAGTTCTGAGACCCCAAGAGGCTGTGAATGTAGATCCCCGGAACCCCCGGCAGGCTCAGCATCACCGCCTGACTGGCCAAGAACTTCCTCGCCCTGACACTCACCGGAAGATCCCGTTCGGCTACCGCGTCGAGATAGGTGATGTTCATCTCGTAGGGGATCTCTCCCTGGGGGGTGGACTTGTAGTTGATCAAGCCGCCGCGACGGCGCGTATTTTCCACCAATCCTTCGATCTCCTCCGAGCTGAGTATGCCGTGAGCCGGAAGCAAGCCGATCCCGTCGTGGGAGGCGAGAAAGTTGAAGAAGGTGGTTTTTCCATCGGGTTCCGGCAGCTCCCGGGCCCATTTTTTTAATTTCTCTCCATTCTCCCGGAGAAAGGCGTCCAAGACCAGGGGGGGGAGGCTGAACTGATAGACCATATGGGCCTCGTCGTCCATATTTCCAAAATAGCTGATATTCTCCCGGTGGGGCACGTTGGTCTCGGTGATGATCACCACCCAGGGCGCAACCCGGTCGATGACCGCTCGAAAAAGCTTGACCACCGCGTGGGTCTTCTCGTGGTGGATGCTGGGGTGACCAATCTCCTTCCACAGATAGGCGATGGCGTCGAGCCGGATGATCCGTACCCCCTGTTGGATGTGGTAGAGCATGACCCGCAGCATCTCCAGCAGCACCTCGGGCTCGGCGAAGTTCAGATCCACCTGGTCGGCGCTGAAGGTGGTCCACACGTGTTTGATCCCTTCCTTCGTCTCAAAGGGAGTCAGCAGAGGATGGGTCCGCGGGCGGGCGATCATCGACAGGTCGGTGGCTGGATCGACATCGATGAAAAAATTGCGATACTCCGGCTCCCCCCGCAGAAAGGCTTCGAACCAGGGACTACTCACCGAGCAGTGGTTGAGCACCAGGTCGGACATGATCTTGAACCCTTTTGAAATATCCCTGATCTCATCCCAGCCGCCCAGCTCCGGGTTGACCTGGTAGTAGTCGATGATCGAAAAACCGTCGTCCGAGGAGTAGGGAAAAAAGGGCAGGATGTGAAGCCCCGACACCACCCCCCGGAGGCGCTCTTCGGCAAAATCCCGTAGACAGGCCAGAGGGGATTTACCCGGTCGTTTTAGACTGTCCCCGTAGGTGATCACCAGGGCATCCCGTTCGTCCAGGGGCAGCCCTTGGACTTGCTGCTCATCCTGCCTCGGTATTCCCGAAACCGTCGTGTTCAACAAATCCTCGAGCCGTCGAAGGGTCCGACGCCCCGTCTCTTCTCCGTAGATCCGTTCCAAAATGCTCCTTATTCTATCCGTGTTATCCGACACCCGGGCCTCCCGCATGAAAAGTATTCTCCCCTATTATAATACAGTACCCGCGGAGGGCAATCAGGAGAGGGGAAAGGTGATGAAAAAAGTAGTCCCGGTTCCAAATCGGCTCTCGACCCGGATATCGGCCCGGTTCACTCTGATTATATGTTTCACAATGGCCAGACCGAGCCCGGTACCTCCCAGATCTCTGGAGCGGGCTTTGTCGACTCGATAGAAGCGCTCGAAGATACGGGGCAGCTCCTTCGCCGGAATACCCATCCCTTGATCCCGGATGGCCAGCTCCGCCAGCCCCTCTTGTGGTTTTACGGAAATCTGGATCTCCGTCCCCTCTTCGCTGTACTTCACCGCATTGTCGATGATGTTCACCAGGGCCTGTTCGATGAGCCGGGGTATGATGTTGAGTCGCAGGTTGAAGTCCCCGTGGAGTTCTATTTTGATCCTCTTCGCCTCCGCCTTCGGCCGACAGACTCGCAGGGCGGCGTTCAGCGGCGCGGCTAACTCGACGGTTTGGAAGAGTGATTCGCCGTGGCTCTGATGTTCCAGCTTGGAGAGGCTCAGCAGATCGTCGACTATGCCGTCCATCCTCCGCCCGTGACGCTGGATGATCTGTAGAAAGTTCCTTGCCTCCTCGGGATCATCCACGGCTCCGCTCTGCAGGGTCTCCACAAAACCGATGATCGAGGTGATCGGAGTCTTCAGCTCGTGTGATACGTTGGAGACAAAATCCTTGCGCATCTGTTCGGTGCGCTTGATCTCGGTGATGTCGTTCAGTACCAGGAGAACCGCTGCGGTCCCCGAGCCCTCGGTCGGCTGCCGTCTCGAACCCGTCCCGCCTCGCGCTCCACGAAGTTGAATGGGGGTCCCGTGAACCTGGATATAGAGAGTCTCCCCAGCCCTGTTGAAGGAGAGCTCCGACTCCTGCGTCTCCCCTCTCTTCTGTACAAACGCGGCGAAATCCGTCAGACTGCTGCTTCGAAACACCGAGATAAGGCTCCTTTTCTTGCTTGTATCGGCGGTCTCCGCTTCGTCCGCCAGCAGTCGCGCCGCAGCGCGGTTCATCCTGACGATGTTCAGCTCCTCGTCCAGCAGGATCACCGCCTCCAGCATACTCCAGAGAATAGTCTCCAATTCGTTTTTGCCCGTACTGATCTCGTCGATCCGCCTCTGCAGCTCCTTGGACATTAGCGTCATCTCGCGGGCCAGCCCCTGGGCTTCGTCGGGAAAGTCGATATGCACCGCCCCGCCGTAGGAGCCGCTGAGTATCCGTCGAGCCGCCTCTTCCAGTACCCTGAGAGCCTTCCTGATTCTCCCCCCGATGTGGTAAGCAAAAAAAGCCGCCGCCGCCAAAATCGCCGTCAAAAGTAGCACGATACGCCCTCGAATGGCGACAAAAATGCTGTCCACGTCCTGAATCGGCCGAGCAAGACGCAGCACCCCCCGCAGTTGATCGGCCTGGTAAAGTGGTGCGGCCAGGTAGGCGAACTGCAGCCCCACCGTCGAGCTGAGCCGCCGCGAGAAGCCTACCTGGTCCTGCAGAGCCTGCCGAACCTCCGGACGGGTGTGGTGGAGATCCATTACCCCTATATCGGCGTCGGAGTCGCCGAGAACCACCCCGTCCAGAGCGATGAGGGTCACCCGCAGCTCGCTCTCGGCACCAATTTTTTTGCAAAAGCGGTCGGCTTCGTCGCTGCCCGACTCCAGCGAAGACTCCAACGGAGGCACCAGCGGGGCGATCATCCGGCTGGTCTCGTAAAGGTCGGAACGGACCTGTTGCAGCACCAGCTCTTCGAGCCGGTGGGCCACAAACATATAGGCTACCAGCAGACTGAAGAAAATGAGGAGAAAAAACCTGAAATAGGTGGCCGACAGACTCTTTTTCATCTAACTCAATTCGGCGTGCTCCCCGGTCTCCCTCAATACTATCCACTCGCAGATATGGGTCACATGGTCGCAGAGTCTCTCGAAGAAGCGGATCAGAAACAGCAGGTCCGTGGTCTGCAGAGCGTACTCGGGGTTTTCTCTCTGGAAGTTAATGAGGGTCTCGAAGAGTTCTCGATGCAGGTCGTCGATCTCATCGTCTCGACCGGCTACCTTCCTGGCCAATTCGGCGTCGTGGTTCGCCAGGGCGGTGAGCATGTCCTTCACCATATCGTTTCCCTTCACTATCAGGGGCAGGATCAAAGTCCGCAGCCGGTCCAGATTTGGCAGCTGCGAGGTGCGCCGCGTGGTTTTGGCCAGATGTACCGCGTGGTCGCCCATCCTCTCCATACTCGAGACTATCTTCACCGCCGTCAACAGCACCCGCAGATCCGCGGCTACCGGCTGTTCGGTGGCGATAAGAATGGTGCAGCGGTCCTCCAACAGGAGCTGCATCTCATCGATTTTATGGTCTTGGGAGATCACCTTTTCCGCGAGGACCAGGTCCTTCTCCTCAAAGGCTCTTCGAGCCTTTTCCAAGGACTCTTCTACTAAGACCCCCATCTGCAGTACATTCTGGTGAACTTCGTTCATTGCTTTGTTGAAATGTTGTCTACCCGGCATACTTATTACCTCTACCCGAATCGTCCCGAAATATAGTCGGCGGTTTTCTGACTACTGGGATCGAGAAAAATTTTATCGGTGCCGTCGAACTCCTCCAGCTCCCCGTTGAGAAAAAAGGCGGTATAGTCCCCAACCCGTCCGGCCTGCTGCATGTTGTGGGTCACTATGACTACAGTATAGTTCTTTTTGAGCTCGTCGATCAAATCCTCTATAAAGGTCGTGGCGATGGGGTCCAGCGCCGAGGCCGGCTCGTCCATCAGCAGCACCTCCGGCTCTACGGCGATGGCTCGGGCGATGCAGAGCCGCTGCTGCTGCCCCCCCGAAAGTGAAAAGGCGCTCTTGTGCAGTCGGTCCTTCACCTCGTTCCACAGAGCCGCGTTTTTCAGGCTCCGTTCGACGATCTCCATGAGCTCGGATTTGTCGCGAGTCCCGTACATCCGGGGGCCGTAGGCCACGTTATCGAAGATCGATTTGGGAAAGGGGTTGGGCTGCTGGAAAACCATGCCCACGTGGCGGCGCAGCCGTACCGGGTCGACCTCCCGGGCATAAATGTCCTGCCCGTTCAGCAGAATGCTGCCCTCCACCCTGGTATCCGCAATCAGGTCGTTCATCCGGTTGAAGCAGCGCAGCATGGTGGATTTGCCGCAGCCGCTGGGTCCGATGATCGAGGTCACCCTGTTTTTATAAATACCCATATCGATGTTGCGCAGGGCCCTGGTGCTTCCGTAGTAGAAACTCAGATTCTTCACCTGCAGCACTTCCGGAGAAACCTCCCGCTGCAGCGCCTCGGGACGTTTCGTTTTCATATCAAGTTGAATCAAGATCGATCTCCTTTCTTATCCTTTTTTCCTCTGGTAAAACCGATTTCTCAGGTAGATGGCCACGCCGTTCATGCTCAAGATGATCAGCAGCAACACAACTATCGCCGCCGGGGTGACACCGTGCCGGAACTCGGTCTGGGGAAAGTCCGACCAGGCGTAGATCTGCAGGGGCAGCGCGCTGAAGGAGCTGAGCAGACCGTGGGGCGCGCTGAACATGGTGGTGGCCGCCCCGATCATAATCAGGGGCGCCGTCTCGCCCATGGCGTTGGCCAGGGCGATGATGGTGCCGGTCAGTATCCCCGGGACCGCCTCGGGCAGGACCACGGTACGAATCATCTGCCACCTGGTGGCCCCGATTCCCAGTGCGGCGTGCCGCTGCAGGTCCGGGACCGCCTTGATCGCCTCTTGGGAGGAGACGATCACAATGGGCAGCACCCGGAGCGTCAGGGTCAGCGCGCCCACCAGCACCACCCCGTGGGGCAGGCCCAGGGTGGAGACAAAAAGCCCCAAGCCCAGCAGCCCGTAGACGATGGAGGGCACCCCCGCCAAGTTGGCGATGTTGACCTCGACAAACCTCTTCCAGAGCCCCTGTTTCGAGTACTCCTCCAGGTAGACCGCCGCACCTACCCCGAGGGGAAGAGAAAAGAGGGCCACCAGGGCGATCACAAAGGTCGAGCCGAGCATCGGCGGTCGTATCCCCGCCTTGGAGGCAAACCTGGAGGGCCGTCCCGTGAGAAAGTCCCAATCCAACCAGCCCACCGCCTCTCTCAACACGTATACCAGCAGAAAGGCCAGCGAGACTATCCCCACTAGAGCAGCGAAGACGCAGAGGAGCTGAAAAATAATACCCTTAATGCGTTCCGACTGTATGTTATCGTCGGCTTTTTGCGTACCGAGGGCCTCTACGGTCCCTCGGATAACCCCTTCCATGTTTTTCATCAGTACTTCTCTCTGTATTTGTTCTTGATATACTGGCTGACCAGGTTCAGAACCATGGTCATGGCGAGAAGAGTCAGACCGATGGCGAACAGGCTCTTGTAGGCCACCGAATAACCCGACACATCGCTGCTGCCGATCTCGACCATCGCCGCGGTCATCGTCTGCACGGGGCCGAGGAAGCTGTCGACCGGGTCGAGCCAGTTCACCATCCGGGCCATGTTCCCCC
>DSBN01000060.1 GCA_011046055.1 Sediminispirochaeta sp.
CAACGTATTTCCTCCAGGAGATTATGATTCGAAAAGAAACTTGTACTCTTCCGAGCTGATCAGTTCGTCTTCGGCGTCTTGCTGAGACTCTTCGAGCAAGAGCTCGCGAATCGCTCGGATTTCTTGTTCTTGTTTGGCATTGTATTTTTTATACTCCTCAAAATGGCTAAAAAGGTCAAGGGACGTGCCCTTTTCAGCGTTGAGGAGTTCCGACAGCAGGTCGCAGTAGAGCCTTTTCGCTCGGTTCAAGAATCTCAGGTTTTGCGGTCGGTTGGGAAGCAGGTGGTTGGAGCTGAGATTGCGAAACAATTGGGAGAGCAGATCGTTGAAAAAGACGATGTCGTGGTGGATTTTCCCTTCAAAGAAAGTTCCGTCCAGGGGCAAAAGCAGACTCTTGTGGGTCAGTCTGATTGCTTCGTGGAGTACAAAGATGTCGTTTTCGTAATTGAGCCTACGGGTCATATCTATAGAATCGGCGAAAAAGGACCGTACTTGACATTGATTTTTCCATATGGTAGATTTCCCCTACCTCTTTATCCACCGGTATGGTGGATCACAAAAGTCCACAAGGAGGAGACATGCGCAAGTATGAACTCACCATAATCCTCGGAACCGAGGAGGATGAGACTTCTACCGGCAAACGGCAGGTGGAGGCTCTATTGCAAAAGACTGAAGCCAAGGTCAAAAAAAACGACGATCTGAGCGTTCGTGAGCTGGCTTACCCCATCAAGAAAAGATACAAAGGGCATTACTACTACTACGAACTGGAGATGGACCCCGCGAAGGCTCTGGAGTTGGAGGAGCAGCTGCGTCTATCCGATAGTCCTCTCAAGCACCTCCTTATCAACGCGGAAGACTAATCTATATGGGGAGGTATTAGTATGGCCAACGATATAAACTCAGTGGTACTCGTTGGACGTTTGACCCGTGACGCGGAGCTCAAATACACCGCCAACGGAACGGCGGTGTGCAAATTCTCCATTGCCGTGAACCGTCGGAAAAAGACTGGAGACAGCTGGGGAGAGGAGGCTAATTTCTTCGATATAACCCTTTGGGGTCGACAGGGTGAGGCAATTCACCAGTATCTGGGCAAGGGCAAGCAGATCGCCGTGCAGGGTGAGCTGCGTCAGAGCCGCTGGGAGCAGAACGGTCAGAACAGGAGCAAGGTAGAGATTCACGCCATCAACGTGCAGCTGCTCAGCGGCGGACCATCGGGTGGAGGCCCTTCGGGACCGGTCAATTCCAACGCCGGTTCTTATGGTTCATCGTCTACGGGGAACGATTTCGGAGGCGGTCCGGAAGAGTTCGAGGACGATATACCGTTTTAAGAAATACTTATGGAGAGTTATGAAAGGAGAGACACAATGTCGGATGAAAGCGTAAAAAACGCAGAAAATACAGCACCCTCTGGAAATGAAAGCAACAGAAACGAATCCAGCAGGAGAGACAATCGCGACTATCGCGACAATAGAGACAATCGAGACAGAGACAACCGCGACAGCAGAGACAGCAGAGACAGCAGAGACAGCCGTCCGTTCCGCGGCGGCGGAAGGAAGCCCTTTTTCAAAAAAAAGGTCTGTCGCTTCTGTACCCAGGATATAGTCGCGGACTACAAGAACCCCGATCTTCTGCGAAGGTTCGTCACCGAAAGAGGAAAAATCTTGCCTCGTCGTATAACCGGGACCTGTGCCAAGCACCAACGAGCACTCTCTAGAGAGATAAAAAGGGCGCGAGTTTTGGCCTACCTCCCCTACGCCAAGAAATAGCGAGGTTCGATGAGACCGGAAAACATACCGAGAGAATGGATGGAGATCGCCCTGTTTGCCGGGGCGGCGTTTCTGTTCTCCCAGATCAGCCTGTTGTTTTTCTTGATGGCCGTGCCACTGATCCTGTTGGGGAAGAGGCAGGGGCTTCGAGCCTTGTTGATTGCTGGGGGCTTTCTCCTGGTAGTTTTACTGGTACAGATATATTTTCGTGTCGGAACAATAGAAGAGCCGGTCCTGCGGCGCTTCTTTTTCATGATGAAGTTCGCCTATCCGCTGACAATGATTGCGGGGGTATGGATTCTGTTTTGGGCAAGGGGGCGGACGCTGTTCCGAATACTGACGGCCAGCGGCTTTGTGCTGCTCATTAGTTTGCCCATCGCCGGTTATTATACCGGCAATCAAGAGGTGATGGAATTTCTGAAGGAGCAGCTGCAGATCCTGTTGGGCAATATTCAGGCCGGATTGAACAGCAACGCCGCCGGCGAGACGGAGATACTGCTGTCAAGCCTGGAGTCGGAGGAGCTGTACGAGCTGGTGAGCAAAATATTTACACGAAATTACCTGGTCAGTTACTTTTTGGTGATTTCGTTCTCCTGGTACGTGGCTGAAGGCTTCTACCACGGAATTCACGGCGGGCAAAACTTTCTGATAAGCTCATTTAGGCTTGGTGAGAGTTTTTTGTGGCCGTTTCTGATAACTTGGGCGGGAGTCTTGTTGGACGTGACCGTAGGAGTCCCATATCTGGGCTTTCTGTTTTGGAACTATGGGGTGATCCTGCTTCTGATTTACGCCCTGCAGGGAATCGGGATCATGAAATTTTTGTTCGGGCGTTATGGAGTGTCCAGATTGATTCAGACACTCACCCTGTTCTCGGCGGTGTTGGTTATGATGACGCCGCGACTAAATCTGGTGTTGATCATCGGTGTCCCCTTGTTGGGAATTTCCGAGTATTGGGTTCGCTATCGGACCCCCGTTCAACAGTAGAATGACCGTCAATAATACTTTCTGCGAAGGAGAGAAAAGATGAAAGTAATTCTAAACGAGGATGTCAGTAATCTCGGTGAAGAGGGAGATGTGCGAGAGGTGGCCCGAGGCTACGCGCGAAACTACCTTTTTCCGAAAAACATGGCCCTCCCATATACCAAGGAAAATATTGCCGCTATTGAAAACCGACGGGCGGCTATCGAGAAAAGAAAAGAAGAGAAGCGTCAAAATGCTTTGAGCCTGAAGGAGAAACTGGACGGCAAAGAGGTGGTGATAAAAATGAATGTCGGTGCCAGCGGTAAGCTCTTCGGTTCGGTCACCAGCGCTATGCTGGTTGACGAGCTGCAAAAAGAGGGGATCGAGGTCGAAAAGAAAAAGATCGATGTGGCGGCCCACACCATCAAGATGCTCGGCACCTATCCTATTAGAATCAAGCTCTACGGCGGGAACGAGGCGGAGATCAAGCTCAAGGTGGAAGGGCACGGAAGCAGCCAACGGAAGCCGGAAGCTGAGCAGCCATCTGCTCCGAAGAATGAGAGCTCGGCAGACGAAGCACCCATTGTGGAGGATTCGAGTGAACAGGCGGAGGAGCAAGCCCCGGAGACCACGAAAACACCGGAGCAGATCGCTGCTGAAGAGGCTGTAGAGAGCGAAGATAGTCAGGATGAAGAGTCCCCAGAGAGCAAGGACGAATAAAATAGCACAGGATCGGGTGACATGAATCCACCCAACAGACAAGGAAAGGTACCGCCCCACAATATAGAGGCCGAAAAGGCTACATTGGGGGCGGTTTTACTTGATGGAGAGGTCATAGGGACGGTACTGCGGTACCTGCGGGCCGATGATTTCTATTCTCAGGCTCACAAAAAGATCTTCCAGTCCATCGTCGACCTCTTCAACCGCGGAGAGACCATCGACCTGATCTCGCTCTCGGACCGGCTCTCCGCTGCCGGTGAGCTCGAATCCTGCGGGGGACACGCCTATATTTCAGCGCTGACCGATGAGGTTCCCACCAGCGCCAATGTTGAGTACTACGCACGGATCGTCAAGGATCGAAGCGTGCGACGGCAGTTGCTGAAGATATCCACCGGCTTGATAAGCCAGTCCTACGACGAGGGGATGGAGACGCGGGTACTTATCGAAGAAGCGGAGCAGAGAATCTTCGATATAACCGACAGCCAGCATGGCGACTCCTACCGCGGCGTCCAGGAGATCATCGCCGATACCATCGAGGCGATCGAGAGGCTCTACAACACCAAGGACAGCTATACCGGAGTTCCTTCCGGCTTTCCAGATATCGACAACATGACCAGCGGATTCCAAAAGTCCGAGTTTATCATCATCGGTGCCCGCCCGTCGGTCGGAAAGACCGCCTTCGCCCTCAGTATGGCGGCAAATATGGCGATTCACCGCAAGGTGCCGATTGGTTTCTTCACCTTGGAGATGTCGGATATGGCGCTGATGCAGCGAATGCTATCGGCGGAGGCCAGGATCAACTCCGACAAACTCCGTACCGGTATGCTCCGACCGGCGGACTTTCACAATCTCACCGAAGCGGCGGGCCGGATATACGAAGCGCCGCTGTTCATCGACGACACCCCCAACATCAAACTGCTCGACCTTCGGGCCCAGGCGCGAAGGATGAAGAGCAAGGAAGATATTCAGGCGCTGTTTGTCGACTACATCGGACTAATCGAGCCCGAGAACAAGGGCAACATCCCGCGGCACGAACAGGTCGCCGAGATATCCCGCTCCCTCAAGGCCCTGGCCCGGGAGTTGGAGTTGCCTATCATCTGCCTGTCCCAGGTGGGGCGTCAGAGCGAGGGAAAGGCGCCAAATCTGGCAGACCTGCGTGAGTCCGGCTCTATCGAGCAGGACGCCGACGTGGTGATGTTCCTACACCGCGAAAGGGAAGAGACCAAGGATGCGAAGGACGGTGGTGGTCCGGGCAACGTAGAGACGGAAGTGGTCATCGCCAAGCAGCGAAACGGCCCGGTAGGGACGGTAAAACTGGCCTTCCTGCCGCATTACACGAAGTTTGAGGCATTCAGCAACCAGAGAGGATAGAAGGGGAACAAGGAGGAAGAGATGGGCTTGCAGGAGAACTACAATTTTGATTTTTTGGTAAATGAAGCCGAACGGATGGTCCTGGAAGAGCTGGAGCATCAGTTGGATTCGGAAAAAAATAAAAAGATCTGCACATGTGAAGAGTGCGTACTGGATATGGCCGCCTTGGCACTGAACAGGTTGAAACCCATGTACCGCGCCTCGCTGATGGGTACTCTTTACGCCCACAGTCTGCAGGAGAGCGAGTACGGGGAGGATGTACGAAACGCGGTGGAGGAGGCGATCAGCAAGGTCGCCAAAAACCCCGCCCACGATTAGTCTTTAAGGGTACAAGAAGGAAGCAGCACGAGAGGCCCGCGTGGTCTGCCTATTCGGCGTCGTTGATCCAGCGTTTCGCCCCTTCGGTGGCGAAATAGCTCCCATCGGAACGGCGTACGGCCCAACTCAAGTTGTCGAACACCGTCATGCTCAACTCCAACTTGCCCGTGGATATGTCCCACATGGAGACCGATGAGTCGCTGTTCAGAGAAAACAGCCTGCCCCGGTGTACATAGAGCTTACGGGGAATATGCTCGATCTTCTCCATCACGCTGAACCCGTCCCAGGCGAACATGTGGACCTCACCGTACCCGAGGGAGGTGAAAACCCTCGAAGTCTCGGGGTCGATGGCCAGGCTGGCCGAGTTGTCTTCGCCGGGATAGCTGAGAAGGGTGGAGACGCGTCCGTAGTTGCTCCCCTGGTGACGCTTGAGCACCGTACGGATGCTGTTTTGGCGGCGTTCGAAACCCAAGCTGTAGAGACTCCTGGTGGAGGTGTCGTAATCCAGCTCAAAGGTCAAAAGGTTTCGATCGTTTATAGGGACGGTTTCACTGGTCACCGGGTTGATCTGCAAGAGGGTTGTGTCGATCAATTCGGTGCGGTTTCTGGCCAGAATTATATCGTTGCGGTAGGATTTGACCGCCGTCTGCAGGCCAAAAGAACGGTAGGAGAAGAGCTCCTCTTCGTCGATCGGATTCAAGAGCCGAAGTACTCCGTTTTTTTCCAGCAGGAGCGCGTTGTTGCCGTACAGATCGGCGCCTCTGATAGGGGCGGTGAGTTTCGTCTCCAGCGGATGGAAGCTGTTTCCATCAAAAAGATAGAGCCTCTCGCCCGGTTCTTCCGTAGGGTAGAGGAGATAGTGCTCCTCATCAAGAGCAAGAATTCCTGATTTCACCTTCAGCGGATTGTCGAATATACGGCTGGAGAAATTGGTCCTCGCCGTGGAACGGTGGAAGGCGCGGGAGGTGATTGATAAAATCTTTTCCGCGGAGACGAACAGAACCGAGTCATCACCGATGGCAATATCGTCTATCCCCAATAGAACCGAACCGGCGAAGATCCGCTCCTCGCCGGAGAATGAGTTCTGAGTATAGATCTCTCCTTCGTCTCGGCAAAAATAGATGAGCTCATCATCTAAGAGGAGGGGAGGCTGGGCAAAGTCGGGGGCCCGGAACGAAGATGATACCGCGTTGAAGTAAAAACTCTGACCTCGTCGATCAATACCCAGCTCTTGAAATCGAGGTCGCCCCCTCTCGCTGAAGTACACCAGCAAGCGGTCGGCCTCGGCGTCCAAGCTTATACCCCGGAGGTTTTCGAACTCCCGGCGGGCCTCCACGGCGCCGGACATGAGATTGACCAGGTACACGCTTCGTCCCTTGAGACCGGTCATATAGACTCCGTTGGAGGAGAACTCGGTATTCAACAGGTCCCCGACGGTGGAAAAGGAGGCCTTCTCCTCGCCGCTCTCCAAGTCCCAGTAGCGAAGTGTACCGGAGGGACTGTAGCTGAGCATGGTTTTCTCAGAGGCCGAGTAGAAGACATCCGATACTATGCCGAAGCTCCTGGGCAGTACCTGCTCTACCTGTCCCGTCTCGGGATCCAGGAAGGTGAGACTCTCCCAATCGGTGATTCCATAACTCAGATAAGTCCCCTGGGAGGAAAACTTCATAAACAGGGGTACTTCGTCGATTTTGTGAGAGAAGAGTTTTTCACGGCTCTGATAGTTCCAGAGGCTGAGATGATAGGTATTGATTCTATCCGTCTCTATCAGCGCCACGTAAGGTTCCGTCGGATGAACCGCCAGCTTGACTATGGGAAGGTGAGAAATCTGAAACTTGTACCGCAGTGCGCCGCGTCCGTCCTCCTTTGGCTCCGAGTCCCAGATTCTCAGGGTTCCATCGTCACCCACGGTGAACAGAAGCTTCTGATCGTGCAGATATGAAAACTCGTTTATCCGTTGGGTGTGGCCGGTGCTGATTTCTACCCGCTGTGTAGCTCCGAGATGGGGAAGAAGCGTTAAAAGGATGAGCAGAAATAGTGCATTGTGTTTCACAAGTCTTCCTCCTCGAGAGATATTTTGTTAATTGACACGTAGGGAGGTTCAGCAATCTGCGAGTAAACCTCATTCTGCATCCTCTCCGTCAAAGATGCAAGCACCTTCTGGTAGAGGGATCGCGGAATTTTACTGATTCCCACCTCTTGTTCACGGAGTCCGTGAATGTAGAAGGTGTAGTGATCCTCTTCTATCTCAGCGAGGACTATCCTGACATTCTCGGCGGATTCGGCTTTTTCCAAGAGGAGAAACTTAATGAATTCGATGAGCCGGTCGTCCAGCTGATGGGAAAAAATGAGAAACTTCTCTCGCAGCTCTTCGTAGCCGATAGCCCAGCGTTCCACATCATCCTCGCTCAATTTGCTTCCCAGGTAGCGGGTTCGCTGGGGTTCGGGAATATAGCGTAGGCGAATTTTTCCCTCGGTGGTGCTGATTCGTTCAAAAAGCAGGGGGATGTCCGGGCGAAGCTTGGCGCCGCAAGATTCGCATTCCAGCTCCATGAAGCTCCCATCGATGATCTCTTCGATAAGCCGTGGCTCATCGGCGATGTTGAAGCTGTCGGGCACATCGAACTCGATCTCCTTGCCGCAGTGGCAGGTCATCACCTGTTTCATCACGTAGACTCCTTATTACCTAGAGAAAAAAAACGATATATCGCTGAATGTGGTGAGAAACAAAATGGCTATAATAATCACGAAGCCGACGGTTTGGTACCGGTAGAAAGTCCGCGGGCTCACGCTGCTGCCCTTGAC
>DSBN01000007.1 GCA_011046055.1 Sediminispirochaeta sp.
AGCCCGCCCGGACCAGCGTCTTCGCTTCTTTGTGGAAGATGCGGGTATCAAACGGCGGATGAACGGTGGTCAAGATGCACACTTTAGCGCTCACCAAGCACCTCTTTATACACCGCAATGGTCTTCTCGGCGGTCTTCTCCCAGTTGTAGTTCTCCAGGACCAGCTTCCGCGCACGCTCTCCCATGGCGCGTGCTTCTTCAGGATGGCTCAGGAGGAAGTCGAGCGCCTCCACCAAGCTGTCCACATCGCGCGGCTTGACCAGAAGGCCTGTCTTGCCATGCTCAACGAAATCCTCGATTCCCTCCCCCTCGCAGCCGATGACCGGCTTTCCGCTGGCCATCGCCTCCAGATACACAACACCAAATCCTTCCTGCCAGCTCGGTAAGCTGAAAATATCGCACATCGCCATGTGCTCCATCACCTGATGATGCGGTTGACGTCCCAAGAACTCCACACAGTCATCCAGTTTCAGTGACGCAGCCATTCGGCGTAGTTTGCCTTCCAGCGGCCCCCCTCCGATCACCCGATAGCGCAGCAGCGGGTATCTCTTACGAAGCCGCTGCACGGCAACAAGATTCAGATCGAGCCCTTTCGTGTGCACCAAGTTCGAGACACTCAGGAGAATCCAGCTTCTAGCGCGGTCTGGCAAATCTCCGAGATTGGGCACGGTGACCTTCTGCGGATCGACCCCGTTAGGGATCACCGCCAGCTTATCGCGGCAACCGAAGTGCTCCTCAGCCAAACGTTTGAGTTTGTGACTGACCACGATGACCCGCGAAGCGTGGTTGAGAGCAAAGGCAAGAGCACGCTGACATCTAACACTGCGGTGGACTGTATGCTGCAGGTCCTGACCGTGGATGGTAACAACCATGGGCACTTGCATGTCACGCGCAACCAATGCCCCCGCATATCCGCCAGGCAACGCCACATGGGCGTGGACGAGCTCAAACGGGAACTCCCGATGAATGCTCTGCACTAGCTTCTTGATTCCCCGATACATCCGCTTGCCCGAAGTCGCGAACAGCCAGGCACGGGGGAACGCCAGGTACCGGGGATAGGCAACCTTCACGCCATCCCACTGAGCCTGCTGGGGAACTTGGGACTGCCTCTTCCACTTCTTCCTCAGGTGCTTGATGGGGAACGGAGTCCAGGGCACGGGTGAGATCACGCGCACTTCCACCCCCTTGGCCACCAGCACCTTGACTTGCTCATGGACGAAGATCCCCGCCACTTCGTTGAACGAAGAAGGATACATGTGGGAGATCACAAGCACCTTCATGGAGCACTCCGCGCTTGAGAGCAGCGCCACCAGTTCAAGAAGGCCAGAGCGAACGCGAACAGAAGCCACTGGGGCTTGAATGCCATGATCGAGCTGGGACTGATGCTGGCGACGGGAAAGCCAACCAGGGCCATGAGGAGCACTTCAGCGATCATGCGGGTACCGCCGGGATCCGTAGTTCGCCAGGTTCGCCAGAGCTGACGTACAAGTGAGCTATAAAACACAAGATAGCCGACAAAGACGAAGAGGCCATAGTTGATCACGATCTCTAGCCACCAGTTGTGCGGGTTGAGGATTCCCGCCGTGTCATACTGAGCGAAATTCGCCATCCAGTATTCAGCGTTCCCTGCCCCGACGCCAAAGCCAGCGGTGGAATAGAGAAACGTCAGACCATTGCGAGCCAGGTTAGCACGGACAGCCACCGAACCTGTGCCGAGTTCAGCCTGCGTACCAATGGAGCTTAGACCCTCCGTGATTTCCGAAGAGAATTCCCGGATGGGTCCAGGGAGAAGAAAGAGCACCACGGCCAAGCCAGCAGCCGCACCTACGGCTACCTTGACCTTCTGCCGTAGGTTGGTCAGCACCACCACGAGGAAGGCTAGTTCCAGCATCACGGCGAGCAAGTTGGCTCGGGAACCCGTTACGACGATCAAATAGAGGGCAGCGAACGCAGAGGCCAGCCCAATCAGACGAACCAACCGCATCCTCGCGTACCGCAGGACGCCAAGAGCAAATGGAATGCTCAACGCCAAGAAGCTCGCGTAGTCGTTAGGATTGTCGAATACTCCCGTTGGGCGGAACGCGAGCTGAGCACGGACCTCGCCATAGTAGCCTGATACCCGAAGGTGTTGGCCGGTCAGGTGCTCCCAGAAGCCTAAAAATACCAAAGCACAAAAGATGCCCAACCAGGTCAGGTAGAGCCTTCTCAGATCCCGATAGTCACGCAAGTACTTGGATACAAAGAAGAGCAACGAGACACCCATAAGGAGGAAAACAAGGTGGCGAATGGCGTCACCCTTGGATGCTGCCCAGCCTAGGCTGATCACAGCGTAAGCCGTCCAGAATACGAAAAACATCATATAAAGCTTAATCCGGCCCAGCGGGAGCACAACTTTCCTTTGGATCAGCGTCCGGGCCGCGAACAGCGCCCACAGAAGGACCAAGAAGATCCGATAGGGGAAGAGCGTGAACGGGCCGAGGTCGATCGGAAAGAGGGCAACCCCACAGAAGCCAGTGATGAATGCAGAGTAGCAACAAATCTTCTCAACGCAAGATAGTGGAATACGCGCGGATTTGAGTAGCCAAAAGAGCAGCCCAGCAACTCCTGCCATCAAGCCCAAAACAGGGAAGCTGAGATGCGGAGAGACAACCAGTGTTCCCATCAGGAAGGCCATCAAGACGGCTAGTAACCACACCAACCCACCAGAGCGGGCAGCGTGTGTGCATATCCTCCTGAGACTTCGTCTATTTATCACCATAGCTCCTTTTCTCTGGCTGTTCAATAAGTCGGCTTACTTCTGCTATCTCCGCCTCCATCCGCTCTTCCCAGCTCGAGAAGTTTTCCTCGGCGAACCTGCGCGCGTAGCGCCCAGCCGGTTCCTGAGTTCTTCATTTGCCAGCGCTTTACCCCCAACAAACAGACTCAGTATGGTATCACAGCTCCAGAGAAGGTGTCTTGGTCCTCATCAACGAGTCAAGCAGCTCAGCAAAACGCCGAGCCATTTCGCGGTGACTGTATTTCGCAACTCGCTCCTCATGGCCCCTGTAGGGAACGTAGCCATGGGCCTTATACTGGTTGTAAAGTTCAATCAGCATGTGCTTCAACTGCTCGTATCCGATTGGATGAACCCCGGCGCTAGTCTCTTCCAATAATTCAGTCACGACTCCTCTTGGCCCACCTACAGCCAAGATTGGCCTTCGCGCTGCCAGATATTCGAAGACCTTTCCTGTGTAGACGCCGATTTCCCCAGGATCATCCCAGTTCAGAAGCAGTAAGACCTGTGACTCCCGCTGCATTTCAAGAGCGGCATCCCGCGGTATCCAAGGATGCCAACTCACCACGTCCTCGAGCCCACAACGCTTAACCTCCTTTTCAAGCCAGTATTCAGTCACCCCATAGAAACGAACCTTTACGACTTGCCGATCGAGCCGTCTTTCAGAGATTAATTCTGCACTAACGCGGAAAAGAGGGGCAGGATCTCGTTTGCCCTGATAAAGTTGGCCGGTATAGGTAATCGTAAATTCTTTTGTCAACGGCGCTGATGCAACTTCATCTGGATCATATCCGTTCTGAATTGCAATTACAGGCTTACCACGATGCAGTAACCTTAACTTCTGGGCCAAGGGTTCGGATACAGTGACAAGAGCATCTGCAGCACTTAATGTCTTCACCTCGAGACGTTTTTCAAACAGCCGCCGCACTGGCCCATATGAATAGTAATGGTTTTGGGTCCAAAGATCGCGAAGGTCGGCGACCCACGGAATTCTATGCCTTCTCTTCAGCTCCTTTGCGATGAGGTGACATGTAACTGGCGGAGAACTGCTAAGCAGAGCATCAAAGCGCTCCCTTTTTAATAGTTCGTCGCCTGCGCTTACTGCAGATGGGTACCAATGCTTTTGGTCATCGGGGTAAGCAATGACTGCTTTTGCAAGGCTGATCACTCTACCCGTAAAGGAAGCCCTGTGTTCGCGGATAGCGCGAGGAATCCCGAGCTGCTCCTGGAACCCTCTATTTGACGCTAAGCCTAATCTCCGTTTCCAAAGAGCAACGGCGTCGCCCGGATAGTCAGTCTCGATGACATGATATCGCGCCTCTGGAGCTTGGGGTAACTTTGCCGTAAGGATCACTGGTTCCCAGCCAAACTCCGGCAGGTACTTAGCAAGGCCCCGCAGCCTCAGCGACGCCACGCCTGGGCGTGGAGGGAAATAGTAGGTTATGAGCAGAACCTTACGCACCATCGCCGAACCTCGCCTTCCTCAGGCGAATCTCCTTGAGAATGTCTTCCCACCACTGATTTGAGCTGACGGCTTCGTAGTAGGTATCAAACAATTGGGCATAGTCCTTGAAGATCTCTGCGCTGGTCATCCCGAAGAGAGTCTGCAGTTGCTGAATGTGCAACCGGTGATAACTGGAGGGGGCCCCCTTTTTCATTATGGTCAGCAAACCCAGTGGGAGTTCAAGAATAGTAGTCTTCCACTCTCCATCACCAACACTTGCCAGCTCGCCGAACCTTATGTACTTTACTCCCTTCGCATACGCCTCTAAATATACGGACTCATTGACTGTATCCTTGTAGAATATCTCAAGACAGTATTTGTAAGAGGGTTCAAGACCGATGACAAACTCGAAGGGCGCGTGGGCATACCGCCCGGCACGATTCTCATAATTTCTTAGGCTTTTCCCGTCCAAGACGTAGGGTTCACCCCAGTCTTGATACCCCGGAGAGCAGTAAAGGCGCGTGCCGTTGACAGCAACACCGGTCGCGTCGTCTTCAGCTCCGAGGTCTAGCATGATCTTCGACACTTCGCTGCCATCTTCAGTGAGCGTCCGCAACACGATCATATCAATAGGATGAGGAGACTTGGGGTGTTTATTGTCAGTAACAAAACGAAAGAGAAAGGTATCTTGGCCATAAAGGTCCGTCAAGTCATATCTTGACCACAACCCGAGGTCCCATCGCCCAAGATTTGCTCTCAGGGTCCCAATCCCCTCGTTGAACAAAGCGAGGGCTTCTTCGCTTCCTGTGATCTTATAAAAATCGTAGAGCCCAAAGAGCGCAAAGATAAAACCGTTAAGCACGTGCGGCGGCTCTACTAAAGAAGGGTACTCCTCATACCAGATGGACCCATCTTCATCGCGATATCTTACGCCTCCCTCTTCAAGAGGAGCTTTAAAGGAGGCCAATGCAAGCTCTGCACATCCCAGGTAGCGCTTTTCCTGCGTGATTTGATAAGCCCGTGCTAGGACCGAGATAGCCTCTCCTTGCGACATAGCAGAGGGCCAGGGCGCTTTTAGAAGGAACCGAGGGTAATCGAAGTGGTATTCCCAAACGCCGAAATCCCCTTTAATGACCAGATTCTCGCAGAACCAATCAGCCATTCTAAGGAACTTCTCTCTGTATTGAGCTTGTTTAGTGCTTAAATATAAGTCCCAATTTCCCAAAGCGTAATGAGCGATGCCGACAGGTTGGTATTGAATCCCGAACTCACTGTAGTGTCGTAAAGGAATGCCTTTTTCGGCGAAAGGGCCGTCCCAGTTCTTGGCCACGGTCGTGAAATCAATGTAATACTTGCCTAAGAACTGTTGATTATCGGTTCGTCTAGCGGAGCACCCAAGCATAGATGAGAGGAGGAAGACTAGAGCCAACACATCCATTATCTTCCAATACTTCTTCACGGAACCCGTGCTTTCACACATTCTTTACTCCCTTTACTCCCTTACGGTAAAGCCCTCGTCTTCGCCTTGACCCACCGCCCCAGCGATACCGCCGTGCGCCAGTACAGCGCCCAGTCGCCCCGCTGGGGAAAGACCACCACAGTCCACCGATTGCCGGAGAGGCGGCAGTAGAAGAAGAGCGCCGTAAATAAGGATAACGTGTAGGACACTGTCGAAGCCCAGGCTGCGCCCACGATCCCGTAGCGGGGTATCCAAAGGAGGTTCAAAGCTATGTTGACCCCTACCGTAATCAGCCCACGGCAAGTATTCAACATTGGCTGCCCCCGCCCGGCGATGTCGTTGGCCAACACCCGACTAGCACTGAGAGCCACGATTCCGACCAGTAATGCCTGCAACGCTCCGACTGCCGGCAAAAACGCTTCGGAATAAAGCAAGAGTACAATCCAACGACTAAGGAGCGCCAGTGCTAAGACGCCCAAGGCTGTTATCCAGAGCACCGTGCGTGCCACCAGAGGGGTGAACTTCTTTCGCCTCTCTTCCTCATTCTCAGCAGCTACCCGAGGGAAAAGGACAGTGCTGGCGGCCTGAGAAATCATCCAAAGCTTCTCTACCAGCCCAACTCCCACGGCATAAAACCCCACTGCCGCCGGCCCCAGGAACCAGTTCACCAAAAACGTGTCCACACGGTAGTTGAGAAATCCCAAGATGTTTGCGAGATGTGTCTGAAGGCCGTATGTGAGCGCCCGCTTTATGTAGGTTCTGTTGGGCTTAAGGTCAATCCCCCCGGAAACCCGCAGGGCAAGACGAAATACCAGGAGATCCACCACCAGCCAGGAGAGTAAGGCCGCGACTATATCCCCGGCTACCCCGGCCCTTAACCCTAGCAGGGCAAGAGCGATGAATCCAAGGAAGAGAACTGTATGTGTGATCTGGACATAATTGAACTCTTTGATGCGTTGAGCACCAAGGAGCACATATCTGATATAGGAAAAAAAGACCTCAACAGGCACAAGCAACAAAGCCAAGAGAAGATAGCCGGGGGCAACCCCGGGGAAGATGGTCTCTCGAAAAAAGAGAACCCCAACCAACCCGGCGAGGATGCCTATGCCGCCAATGCCTGCGCTGAGCAGAACGTTGTTCCCCAGGATCTCCTGGCGCCGGAACTCGCCGCGGGCTACGTAGTAGACCGTGGCAGGCCCAATTCCCAGGTTGCCAAAGGTCACGATAAGAGACGGCAGAAGCGCAGCGAGGGCGTAGATACCCCTGCCTTCAGCGCCTAGCACCCTGGCGAGAATGACAGAGGTTCCAAGGCCTAAAATTAAGCTTATAAACTGTGCACCGGCAGTAATCCCTGTTCCGACAGAAAACCTGGTAGTGGGAGCACTGGGGTTGCGGATCCTCTCACGCATCTTCGATCACCTTTACGATAAATTCCTCAAGCATTGCTGGGGTAGCTGATACAGGGATACGAATCAGCTGGCATTTCATGGCTTGTGCGAATGCTCGCTCATATGTGTCCGACAGGTTTGCTCGAAGGATTTCTACAGTGATCGGGGCGAAACCAGTAGCCTCCCAGTAACGGAGATAGTTGATGTAATGGCTGTACTCAGCGAGAATGACGTGAGTGCATATGTCTGCAAGTCTACGGGGTAAAACGTCTTCCTGCTGAAAGCCTAACACAGGACAACGCACCAAGAAAAAGACTTGGCTTATAGGAGCGGTCTTAACAAGTCTCTCACCGAATAACATATTTGGAGGCACCCTACGCCGAACACCTTTTGGACCATTTATCTGTGCTTTAACCATCCAATGAATTCGATCCAACATGTTGCGTCGGCGAAAAAAGGTCCGCGAAAGGGTAGTCAAGCCTTGTAGATTGTAAGGGTACATCATAATATACCTGGGATAAAGACTAACTCTCCCGTCCCCTGTTAACAAAGCCATATCGTCAGCCATCCATCGAAATCCGTGACGCGTGACCAACAGGAGCGAAAGTGTGGTCTTACCAGTGCCACCTGTAGACGGGAAGCATATCGCACACCCACTCTTTTCTACTACGGAGGCGTGCAATAAACATGTGTTTTTGCCAAAGAATAAGAGAAGACTTTCTAGCACACCATTGATAAATGAGTATGCACGTTGTTCTCTCGGAGTAAGAAAAGTCC
>DSBN01000004.1 GCA_011046055.1 Sediminispirochaeta sp.
GTACTATTCTACGGCGAACCATATACCGGCAAGCTTTCCACTGCCTTGGAGACGGCCCGGGCGCTCACCTGTAAAGGTTCTGGAGAGTGGTCCTGCGGCTGCAGCTCCTGCAGGTCTCACCGCGTGTTGGACCACCCCTACGTACTGATGCTGGGCAGTCGGTATTTTTCTGAAGAGATATCCGCTTCCGCCGAAGCGCTGCTGCGCAGCCGGAGCACCGGAGCGAGGTACCTTTTTATTCGAGCCCTTCGAAAGCTTACCCGGCGTTTTGATCCCCTGTTGTGGGAGGGCAACGAGCAAAAAATCAACAAACTTCGGGACCGTATATCAGATCTGGAAGAGCTGATTGAGAAGTTCTACCCCGAATCTCCCCTCCCGGAGGAGCAGGAGCTGCGTTCGGACCTGGAGAAGATCAACTCCCACGTGATCGAATTGAGTCGCCTGATTCCGCGGGAGACTATCCCCATCGACCAGATCAGGGCGGTCCGCTCCTGGGTTCATACCAGCAGTTCCGCCGGTGCCAAAGTCATTATCATCGAGAACGCCGACAAAATGGGCTCTTCCTCACGCAACGCGCTGCTCAAAATTTTGGAGGAGCCACCCGAGGCAGTCCATTTCATACTCCTGTCGACGCGCAAAGCCAAAATTATTCCGACTATACTGTCCAGACTTAGACAGTACCACTTTCCTCTGCGGTCAACGGCTGAGGAAGGGGAAGTCATGGAGAAGATCTTTCGGATCGAGCACAGCGAATACCCCGACTTGGAGTCCTTTTTCCTGGCCTGGAGGGGGGTGCCAGTCGAAAGGCTCCGGGCTCAGGCGACGCATTTTTTCGATTATGTCTGGGGGAACAGCCAATGGGAGCCGGAGAAACTCGAGGAGTTTCTTCGGGACAAGAATCTGTCCCTCTACTTTGGACCATTTTTGCAGGAGTTGAGCAAGGTCCTCCAGAGTCGCGTACGCGAGAACGAACAGGAGTGCACGCTGTCCTACTCCAGTCTCGACCGGTGGAGTCAAGCTATTCGGGAAGCACTGCTGAGATTTGAACAGTTCAATCAGGCGCCGGATCTGCTCTTGGAGGGGCTGCTCTATTCGATGAAGGAGATGAAGGCGGAGCAATGAGGAAATTCATACAACGGGCGCTGGGAAAATTGCCAAAACTGGACCGTGAACAGATACGCTCGCTCTTGTTGGATCTGGCCAACGAGAACGAGCTGCTGGAGGTGGTTTTGAACTCCATGACCGACGGAGTCTTGGTCACCGACCTGGAGCATCGAGTGGTCTTCACCAACCAGTGCCTTCGGGGGATGCTTCCGATGGCCAGAGTCGAACCGGAGGACCAGATAGTGTGGTCCTTGGTAGCTGACCAGGAGATAGCCGATTTTTTACATGCCAGCCTGCCCTCGGGAGAGCCGGTTGAGGAGGAGGAGTTCACCCTGGACGGCAGCGGTGCCGCCCGAACTCTCTCTTTTTCGATAGTTCCGGTCAGCAAGGACGAGGAACCCCGGGGAAACTTGATCCTGGTCAGCGACATTACCGATCGCAGAAAGCGGGATGCCCGTCTGCGCCGTGCCGAAAGCCTGGCCTCCCTGACCACTCTTGCTGCCGGGGTCGCCCATGAGATAAAGAACCCCCTCGGTTCAATCGGCATCCATATACAGCTGATTCAGCGAGCGCTCAAAAAGAACCAGTGTCTGGATGAAGCAGCCGCCGGAAAATACCTCGATGTCATTATGGAGGAGATCGAGCGACTCAATGGGATTGTGGTTGACTTTCTCTTTGCCGTCCGTCCGATGGACACGACGATGAAGAAGGGAAATATAAACAAGGTCATCCGCGAATTGATGGATTTCATCAAATATGAAGCTCAGGAGAGCGATATACAGATCAAAACTACACTGAAAAAAGACCTCCCCAAAGTGGTGCTCGATGAAAAGTACATGAAGCAGGCTCTGATCAACGTGATAAAAAACGGAATGGCTGCCATAGGCCGCGACGGTACTTTGACGGTCGCCACCAGAGAAGACCAGGGCTTTGTCCACGTGGACGTCAGCGACACGGGAATCGGCATGAGCGAGGAACAGATGGCCAAAATCTTCGAACCCTACTATACCACCAAGGAGTTCGGCTCCGGACTGGGCTTGACGGTGGTCTACAAGGTGCTCAAGGAGCACGGTGGAGAGGTCTCGGTACAGTCGAAAGAAAACCAGGGCACCACCTTCACCCTCAGCGTTCCGATTCCCGACAGTGAGAAGAAACTACTGGATTGGAAGGGAGAACGAAAATGAACTTCACCATACTCATTGTAGACGATGAGAAAAACATTCGCGAGGGCCTGGGGCACTCGCTGGAGATGGACGGCTATCAAATAGAGCTGGCGGAAGATGGGAAAACAGGATGGAACCTGATCAACGAAAGGGAAATCGACCTGGTAATCGCCGACTTGAAGATGCCGGGTATGTCCGGCGGAGAGTTGTTAAAAAAAGTTTCCTCCGCCTATCCCACTATTCCGGTAATCATTCTCACCGGGCACGGAACGATAGAATCCGCCGTCGAAGCGATGAGAAACGGGGCCTTTGACTTTGTGACCAAACCGGTCAACCTCGACCGACTCTCATTGCTGGTCAAAAGAGCGCTGTCGAACCGAGAGCTGGTTCTGCAACACCGCAATCTACAGGAGGAGGTCGACCGTCTCAAACGGCAGCGAAGCTCCGGACGGATTATTGGCAAGAGTCAGCAGATGCAAAAGATACTGCAAATGGTCGAGCAGGTGGCCCCGACGAAGGCTTCCGTCCTCATTACCGGTGAGAGCGGGGTCGGTAAAGAGCTGGTCGCCGATGCCCTCCACGAGCTCTCCAATCGGAAGGAAAAACCCTACATCAAGGTACACTGCGCCGCTCTGGCTGAGAGCTTATTGGAGAGCGAGCTCTTCGGACACGAGAAGGGGGCTTTCACCGGCGCGGTAGCCCTGAAGCGGGGACGATTCGAATTGGCTCACCGGGGTACCATATTTTTAGATGAGATAGGTGAAATCAACCAGCAGGTTCAGGTCAAAATACTACGAGTGCTGCAGGATAAAAAGTTCGAAAGGGTGGGGGGAGAGAAGACTCAGGAGGTGGACGTGCGTATCATCTCGGCGACCAACCGTGATCTCAAGGAGGAGATCGAGAAGGGCGGCTTCCGGGAGGACCTCTTTTATCGTCTCAACGTAGTCAATATCCATGTTCCACCTCTGAGAGAGCGGAAGGAAGATATTCCCCTGTTGGTATCGGAGTTTCTCAAGGAGTTCAGTGAGGAGAACCAAAAAGAGATCGCCGGGATCAACCCCAAGGCCCGCTTGGCCCTGCACAACTACCACTGGCCGGGAAATATCCGGGAGCTGCGAAACTGTATCGAAAGCGCCGTGGTGATGGCCAAGGGAAAAATTATCACCTACGAGGATCTGCCGCCCAACGTCGCCTCAGGTTCCGACGCGGACTACATCAAACTGGATGTGGGCAGTAGTCTGGAAGATGCCGAACGGGAGATCATCCGAGCGACCCTACACCATGAGAACGGCAACAAGTCCCGAACCGCCGAGATTCTCGGGATTGGCCGCAAAACCCTGCATCGAAAGATCCAGGAGTACCAGCTGGAACGGTAGGTCTTTTTTGATTTTTTATGTCGGAACTTTAATCCGGGTTTTTCCCCTCTTCCCAACTCTTGATTCGCTGGAAGGCTTCGTTGATTCGTTGACTCCTTTTGGTAGCTCTATCCTGAGAGTCGGCGTCGGTGGTGTGACGGTCCGGGTGGTGGCTGCGGATGAGTGAGCGGTAAGCTTCGCGCACTTCGCTGAAGGGTGCACCAAAACCCACCCCCAGGTCGGAGTAATCCCGACGAAGAGACTCCGGAGGAACCCGGTGGGAAAAACCGTGATTGTTCATCCCCGACGATCTTCTTCGATGCTCGCCACCGGATGAAGTGCTTCCTCTTCGCAGGAACTCATCGAGCTCATCCCAAGCCTCTTGATAGTCCCTGTTGTCTCCGGAGGGGCGACCATGACCGAGATGCTCGTAGGGTTCGGATTCGCGTTGAAAAAAGGATCGCATCAACCTCTCAAAGCGCTCAATCAACGGGTCCATACTCATCCTCCCCAAATGTATAATAGCCGCTGAAGGCGTAGCGAGGGTCCGCCGCGATATACACGGTGTTGCTCCGTTCGTTCCACTCGAAAAAGAGGCGGTTGTTCCCCTCGAGGTAGACAACTATATCTTTTTCACAAAAGCCGTTGGCCACGGCGGCGACTCCGATGCCGGCAGCGGCTTGGATAATATCTACGTTCTCCTCCAAGGGCGAGAGCAGGCGTGCCTCATCCTTGCTCAAAACGGTGTAGGCCACCGGGAGAGAAGAATCGATATCGAGTTCCAAGGGCCTCCGCAACAAGTTCGCGTCCCCTTCCACATGTACCGCGGCTATACTCTGGTCGAGATGAACCGGGGTGTAATTGAGGCTCCGATGGCCGGCCTTGACGTGGACCTGATAGTCAATCCCCGAATCGGCGAAAATTCGGTTCCGCCCGTCGCTGGTTGGGGTTCCGGCGCAGATGCTGAAGTGGCTGCTGTCGATACACTGCAGCTCTTTTGGACCGGACAGGGACTGCAGCACTATTTTTCCGCTATGGGCCAGCCCGTAGTCAAAGGCGTAGCGGGCGAGGCAAATCAAGGCTTCCGGCCCAGGCTGTCTCTCTTCTCCACGGTAGTCAAAAAATCGAACACCTCCGCTATGCTCCCGGTCCGACACTAGCAAAAGCACGCCGCGGGCACCAACTCCGGAGTTGCGCTGACAAATCGATCTGACGAAGCTTCTCAGCTCCTCTTGGCTGGGGAGTTCGACGGTCAGAGAGTTTACTATTATATAGTCCCGAAATGCCAGATGAATTTTGTAGAAACTCAGCTCCATATCTAGTAGCATACAAAAAAATTGACAAAGAGGCTACAATCGGAGAATGAAAATCGAACGGCGCTTGAGCCCCGAGGCGATGAATATCGTGAGGAACAGTATCTTCGAGGCGGAAGGCCAAGAGGTGGTGATAGTCGGCAAGAGGAACCCCGAAGGTCTGATAGACCAGATCGAGGCGGTAGCTCGGGGAAACGACGAAGCCGCTCCGGCGGTCCATGAGTTCATCGAACGGGGGGACGTACTGATCCACAACCACCCCAGCGGTGTTCTACGGCCAAGCCAGGCGGATCTACAGGTGGCCTCTCGACTGGGCGGGCAGGGGATAGGTTTCTATATTGTCGACAATCAAGTCGAAGAGATCTACTGCGTGATCGAACCGGTGAGCCAGCACCGGCTGGAAAAGCTCTCCGGGCAGAAGCTTGCGGATTTGTTGAGCCCCGGAGGAGTGCTCCACCGTCTGTTCTCAGGGTATGAAACCCGTGAAGCCCAGATAGAAATGCTCGAAGCGGTGACCCAGGCCTACAATCAGAACCTGATCGCCGTGGTAGAAGCGGGGACCGGAGTGGGCAAGTCACTGGCGTATCTCATACCTTCGGCGGACTGGGCGCTGAAGAACGGCGAGCGGGTGATAATTTCAACGGCCACCATAAACCTGCAGCAGCAATTGATGGACAAAGACATTCCTCTGGTGGAGAAGATCCTGGGTAAAAGACTCAACGCCAAACTGGTCAAGGGGAGGGGAAACTACCTCTGTCTGCGCCGTCTTGAGGATACGGTCCAGGAGATGGCTCTCTTCAGCGAAGGAGAAGGTGAACTGGAGGCACTCAGGAGCTGGGCCGGGGAGACGAAAACCGGTAGTCGTGACGATCTCTCCTTTTACCCCTCCGCCGAACTCTGGTCACGAGTCTGTTCGGAGGCCGACGCCTGTATGGGGCTGCGCTGCCCCTACCGGGAGGAGTGTTTTGTCTTAAAGGTGCGAAAGGAGGCGGCCTCTTCCAAACTATTGGTGGTCAACCACCACCTGCTTTTTTCGGATTTAGCCGCACGGCTGGATGGCGCCGGCTTCGACGCCACGGCGGTACTACCGCCGAGCCGGCGAATCGTCTTTGATGAAGCCCACTCCATCGAACGGAGTGCCACCAGTTTTTTTTCCCGACGTTATGGCAAGCTCATACTCTATAAGCAGTTGCGCCGTCTTCACGCTCACCGGGGGCGGAGGAGTTACGGCTTGGCCGTACAAATCCAAAAATTCAGCTCCCGACCGGAAGTCTTTCAGAAAATCCCCTCCTTGATCCAGCAGGTTCAACGCGCGGCGGAGAAGCTGGACGAATTGACTTTGAACTATCTGGGAGAAACGAATACTTTTTGGATCCGTTCAGCGAACTTGAAACAGGAGTTCTCCACGATCATCGAGTCCATGGTATCCCTGAGAACCGATCTGGCCGGCCTGTTGACCAGCCTCGAATCGAGCTTGTCGACGATAGAAGAAAAACACGAAGAGGATTCGGAAGTTTTCGAAGCCTCTACCGTGATGGAGAGACTCAGCACGATTTATAGCACACTGGGAGACATGCTCCACTACGAAGAGCAGGAGGATTTTATCTGCTGGGTGGAGAAAAGCTTCAGCGGCAACAGGGAAGCTTCAGCCTTTTTTATCAAAACACCTCTGAAGATCGCCCCGCTGATGAAGGAGGCTGTTTTCGATCCGATAAAAACAGTCATCAACACCTCCGCAACACTGACGGTGCGGAAACGTTTCGACTACTGGTTCCGGAGAGTAGGATTGGGGGATGATTTCGGACACCGGACCTTGAGTCTGCAGCTGGAGTCTCCCTTCGCCTATCGAGATAGAGTCCTGTTGGCCATTCCCAGTGACGCCCCAGAACCAAAGGAGCCGGGCTACCAGGATTTTGTCAGCGATTTCGTGCTGCGGAGTATAGAGCTGGCGGAGGGAGGGGCCCTGGTCCTATTTACCTCCTACCGACAGCTCCAAGAGACCTATGACTACGTGGCACCCGCTCTGGAACGGAGAGGAATCGCCGTACTCAAGCAGGGGGCTGAGAACAGAACGAAGCTCCTTGGCCGCTTTCACGGCGACCTGTCGAGCGTGCTCATGGCCACCAACTCCTTCTGGGAAGGGGTGGATGCACCCGGCGAGTCATTGAAAATGGTAATCATATGCCGACTGCCCTTCAGCGTGCCCACCGACCCGGTGACTCAAGCGCGGATGGAGGCGGTGGAGAGGGAGGGGGGGAACTCTTTCATGCACTACTCCCTCCCTGAGGCGGCAATGAAGCTGCGACAGGGCTTTGGACGGCTGATGCGCCGAAAGAGCGACCGCGGGGTGGTGCTGATTCTAGATTCGAGAATTGTGCGCAAGAGTTACGGCAAGGTACTGCTCAGCTCCCTCCCGAGCACCAAACGTGCGGTGAGCGGTGGTGAGGAGGTGCTTCGGGAGATGGAGGACTTTTACTATCCATAAAAAAAGTCCGCCGGGAGGCGGACTTCGCACTGGTAGGTATCGAGGTCTATTCGATAACTGCCAGAATGTCTGAGTAACGGATAAGAAGATGATCCACATTGTCGATCGTCACGGTGGTACCGGCGTACTTGTCGTACATTATTTTCTGGCCTTCCTTGACCTTGATCATTTCATCTTCGCCAACAGCAACCACCAGGCCCGACTGAGTCTTCTCCTGGGCTGTCTGGGGTATGAAAATTCCTCCGGCGGTCTTCTCCTCTACCTCTTCGAGTTTCACAAGCACACGGTCACCTAACGGCTTTACCTTCATACCATCCTCCTGAATAAATCTTAAAATATTAAATTACCAC
>DSBN01000003.1 GCA_011046055.1 Sediminispirochaeta sp.
ACTGGTACCAGGGAGTGCGGGAGGCGGTGGCGGCGGTGAAGAGGGCCCATCCCTCCGTACCGGTGATAGTCGGTGGGGTCTACGCCACGCTGATGCCCGAGCACTGCCGCTCCACCAGTGCCGCGGACTACGTGGTGCGGGGGGAGGGCTTCGACCCCCTGCGAGAGATCCTCACCCACGAGGGGTTCTCGGTCCCCGGTGATGCTCCGACGGAGGGAGAGCTGCTGTTGAGGCCGGAGCTCTGGGGAGAGGCTGGGGTGATCCGACTGAACAGAGGGTGCCCCTACCGGTGCAGCTACTGCGCCTCCCGGCTCATCGAACCTGACTTCACCGGCGGAGATCCGGATCTGGCGCTGGAGCGCCTGTTGGAGATGCATCGGCGTCTGGGGATTCGAGACTTCGCCTTTTACGACGACGCCCTGCTGGTCAACAAGGAGCGGCTTCTCTTACCTTTGCTGGAGAAGCTGCTCCGAAAAAAGCTGCCTCTCCGTTTCTACACTCCCAACGCGGTCCATATGCGCTTCATCGACGGGGAGACCGCCTCTCTGATGGCTCGAGCCGGTTTTCAAGAGCTTCGCCTGGGCTATGAATCGTCCGATGGAGCCTTCCACCAAGAGCTGGATCAGAAGTACCGTCCCCAGGAGGTGCCGCCGGCGATCAGCGCGGTGAAAAGGGCGGGCTTTGACGCGAACCGGATAATTCTCTACGTTCTGGCGGGTCTGCCCGGTCAAAGGGCAGCGGAGGTGGAGGAGACCCTGGAGGAGGCCTCCGAGCTGGGAGTCCGACTCTCGGTGGCCGAGTACTCTCCGGTGCCGGGCACGGCCCTCTGGCCGGCGGCGGTGCGGATGGCGGCCTATCCGATAGACGAAGAGCCGCTGTACCACAACAACAGCTTCTTTCCCATGGAATGGGAGGGGTTCACCCGCGAGGAACTGGAGCGGTTGAAGAGACTCTCCCACGCCTTGTCGCCGTAGTGGCGAGAGCTCAAAGAGGGCGGGCTCGCGTCAAACGCTTAGAAAATGAGTGTTTCCCTTACGGTTGGAGGCATTCGAAATGTGGAGAATGTAAATCATTCTCCACATTTCGAATTACTGAGGCGTTCAGGTTTTCCCGCATGCGGGAATGTGTTATTATCTACTATAACATCTCATTTGCCATCGAGGTATTCCGTGACCAGAAAGAACCTAATCAAGCTGCCGCTCTTTTTGCTACTAAGCTCCGTCTTGCTCTCCCAGCTCACGGCTCAGAGTGATGAGGGGAGCAGAATCGTCCCTGGCAGGAGCTATCAAGGTCGAATGCGAATGGACGATGAGGACCTTCCGTACCGTACCTATCGATTGGAGGTGTCGTCCGACGTTTTTGCCGTTGAGGTACGGCTCGACAACGCTCCGGTCGATCTGGACCTGTACCTCAAACACGGCGAGCCCATCTACGACTACGGTGAAGTGGATCACAGCTCGAGCTCTTATGACAAGAACGAGAGTATTTTTGTGTCTCGGCTCAGCACTCCGGAGCTGCAGGACGGGGTGTACTACATAGACGTGCTGTACCAAAGCGGAAGACAGGACGCGAAGCGGAGGTGGATGGACCGGAGCTTCACTTTTGATATCACGGTGGACACCATTACCGCGGAGGACAATATTCGGATAAAACCGAACGAAGTGGTACGCTCGGAGTTGCGGCCGGAGACGGGCATGGCCCAAACCTTCGCCCTTCGAATTCCCGAGGAGACCAAGGCCGCTCGCATCGATCTGTTCGATGTACAAGGGGATTTGGACTTTTTAGTGAGCTATGAGAATCCGGTGCCCAGCTACAGCAACGCCGACTATATCGGCGATTCGCCGCTCGGCAGGGAGTCCTTGGTAATGGATGGGTCGGAAGATGAGCCGGAGATCCCCGCCGGAACCTACTACATTACCGTCTTTGACTCGGTGGGCAGGATCTACCCCCAGAATTTTGCCCTGATGGTCAGCCTCGGTGCTGATCCGCCGGAGGAACTTCTGGAGATACCTCGATTTCCCAGGGTCAGTGACGAATTGGATCAAGCCCTGTACTCCACCGTGGAGGTGATCAGTGAATCCGGCCGAGGTTCCGGAGTTTTCTTGAGCAGGGAGGGGATACTGCTCACGGCGGCTCACGTGGTGCGCGGGCACGACGGAGAGGCCGTGGAGGGCGCGGCGATCGCCGGCAACCTGAACCACCGGGAAGTCCCGCGCGAGCTCTTTCACGCCCGGGTCCTGGAGTGGGACGAGGAGTTGGATCTGGCCCTGTTGAAGGTGGAGTCGGGACTCTACGGGCAAGAGCTGCCGCGGAACTACCGATTTCCCCATCTGCCCCTATCGGAGACGGAGGAGCTGAGAGTGGGGCAGCCTCTCTCTTTCATCGGCTACCCCCGTACCGGAGAGGCGGCTTCCAAATCGTCGGTCACCCTTGTGAGGGGGGTGGTCAGCGGCTTCGCCGAACGGGGGGCGTACAGCTTGGCGAAGACCGACGCCCCTCTGATTCCCGGTACCTCCGGCGGGGCGGTGATCAACGCCTACTACGAGCTCGAAGGCATTGTCTCCCACACCGTCGGCGGCAGCCAAAGCGGATCGCACGGTTCGTTGGGCTTTTTTCTCCCGGTTTCGCAGATACCCTCCCGGTGGTTGGAGCGAATTAAGGGGAGTGGTAGTTTCTGAGTTGGTCCTTCACTTGATTTAGGGCCTCCTGGTACTGCCCTTCCAGATGGCGGAGGTTTTTCTGCAGCAGCTGGGAGAACTCCGGGTCCTGTTCGTGTTTGAGTTCGATCTCGTAACCGTACTGCTGGGCTAGGGACTGCTGTTTCCGACGCAGCTGAGGGGTGTACTGCTGCTTCAGTTGCTCCTTGAGCTGCTCCCGCTGCTCCAGGTACTGGCTGAAAAACTGGGATATCTGCTGCAGTATCTCTTCGATTATCCCGGCATTGCCGATTACTTTTTTTAAACCTTCGGAGACGAAGTCCAGGCGGGACTGGTACTCTCCGTTGCGCGGGAGGCTGATGTAGGTGAGCAGGACTTCGATGACCGCCTTCTCCACCTGTTTTTTCTCCTGCCCCGAGTACTCTTTCAGAGCCTGAGTCAGCTTCTTGGGCTCCGCCTTGTCCGCGGATAGATATTCGGAGGCGATCTTCTGGCCCTTCTCCTTCAACTCGCTGGCCCGCAGGGCCGATTTGTCGCTCTTTATGCTTGCGGTCCGTTCCATAGCCAGTTCCCACGATGATTTTATCTCGCCCATGTTTTTTCCTCCTGAATGGAATATATCGAAGATCGTCGGTTGCGGCAAATTTACTTTACCCTGTATTAGAAATCTTTTATACTATTCGTAGCACTCGAGGCGCCTGAAGAGGTCTCGTTGTTTAGAGCAAAGGAGTGATCCACATGTCAGAGCGTGTCCAATTGATGATCGATGGAAAAGAAATCACCGCGGGGCGAGGTGCCAACCTGCTCACCACTGCCCGGGAGCACGGAGTTGAAATACCGAGCCTCTGTTTTTTAAAAAACCTCAGCCCCACCGGTTCGTGCCGGATGTGTATTGTAAAAATAGAGGGACGTCGGGGTCTGGTCCCCGCCTGCAGTACCCAGGTGGAGGAGGGGATGCAGGTGACCTCCACGGACGAGGAGATAGAAAAGTTCCGTCGCACCACGCTGGAACTCCATTTGGCGGAGCACAATTACGACTGTCCGGTCTGTCCGGCCAACGGGGAGTGTGAGCTCCAGGACCTGGCTTTTCAGTACGACATCGGAGTCGAGAAGAACCGTCAGTTCCCCTCCCTGGTACCGAGTGAAGAGAGTGTCCACCTGCCGGTGGACCAAACCAGCCCCGTTCTGGTCTACGACGCTACCCGCTGTATCCGCTGCGGACGCTGTATCACCGCTTGTGATGAAGTACAGGGCAAGGGTGTGCTGAGTTTCATCCACCGAGGCTTGCAGACCTTTGTGTCTCCCGAGTTCGGCAGCTGGGCCGCCTCCTCCTGCGACGGCTGCGGGGAGTGCGTGCAAGCCTGCCCCACCGCCGGCTTGATGGAGAAGCCCCTGGACCGCTCTTTCCGAGCCTTTGAGTTTGATAAAAAGGTACGGACCACCTGTGTCTACTGTGGGGTGGGCTGTCAGCTGGAGATGTGGATCAAAAACGACAAGGTCATTCGGGTTCGCGGTGCCGACGCGCACCCCAACTACGGAAGGCTCTGTGTGAAGGGGCGTTTTGGATACGAGTTTATCGCCAACGAGGACCGACTCACCGTCCCGCTGGTCAAAAAGGAGGGCCGCTTCGTGGAGACCAGCTGGGACGAGGCGCTCGACCTGGTGGCCCGTCGCTTCAAGGAGATCAAGCAGGACCACGGCTCCGACGCCTTGGCCGGTCTCTCGTCGGCCAAGTGTACCAACGAGGAGAACTACATTTTTCAGAAGTTCGTCCGGGCGGTATTCGGTACCAACAACGTGGACCACTGCGCCCGGCTCTGCCACGCTCCGACGGTGGCCGGACTGAACATGGCCTTCGGCTCCGGAGCGATGACCAACTCGATCCCCGAACTGGCCGAGGCCGACTGCATCCTGGTCACCGGCGCCAACGTGACCGAGACCCACCCGGTCACCGCCACCTATATCAAGAACGCGGTACGCCGGGGCGCCCGGGTGATAGTGGTAGATCCCCGAAAGATAGACCTGGTCAAACACTCGGAGATATGGGTCCGCCAGAGACCGGGTACCGACGTAGCTTGGATCAACGGCCTGATCCATGTGATCATTGAGGAAGGTTTGATGAACGAAGAGTTTATCGCCCAGCGTACCGAGGGTTTCGAAGAGCTCCGGGACCTGGTCAAGGCCTACACCCCCGAACGGGTCGAGGAGATCAGTGGGATCCCCGCGGAGAAGATCCGCGAGATCGCCCGGATCTACGCCGGTTCGGAAAAATCATCCATCGTCTACGCCATGGGGATCACCCAGCACACGACGGGTACGGACAACGTCCTCTCCCTGGCCAACCTGGCAATGGTGGCCGGACAGATCGGGCGGAGGGCCACCGGAGTGAACCCGCTTCGAGGGCAGAACAACGTCCAGGGCGCCGGCGATATGGCCGCGCTACCCAACACCTTTCCGGGCTACCAAAAGGTGGGTATCGATGAGTTTCAGGAGAAGTTCGCCCGGGCGTGGAACGTCGACTCGCTGCCCTCCGAACCGGGACTGACCATCACCGAGATCATGGATGCGGCGGTGAACAAGAAGGTCCGCGGTCTCTATATCATGGGTGAAAACCCGATGCTCTCGGATCCGAATATCCAGCACGTCGAGGAGGCGCTGGAGGCCCTTGATTTCCTGGTGGTACAGGATATCTTCCTCAGCGAGACCGCTCAACACGCTGATGTGATCCTACCGGCGGCCTCCTTCGCCGAGAAAAACGGCACCTTCACCAACAGCGGACGGACGGTGCTTCGGGTTCGTGAGGCGGTCTCCCCTCGGGGCGAGGTCAAGGCGGACTGGCAGATCGTCTGCGATCTGGCCACCCGGATGGGATACCCCATGCGGTACGATTCGGCATCACGGATCATGGACGAAATCGCCTCGGTCGCCCCGATATACGGGGGGATCAGCTACACGCGCTTGGAGACCGAAGAGCTCCACTGGCCCTGTCCCAGCCCGGATCACCCGGGGACCCTTTTCCTCCATCAGGAGAGCTTCAAGGGGAAGAAAGGCAAGATGCACCCAGTAGACTTCATCCCCCCGGCGGAGCAGCCGAACAAGGAGTACCCCCTGGTCCTCTCCACCGGCAGAATGCTCTACCACTACCACACGGCGACCATGACACGGCGTTCGGCGCCGCTGAACACCTTCGCTCGGGACGCCTACGTGGAGATAAGCCGGGAAGACCTGGAGCAGGTGGGGGCCTGCGACGGCTGCCGGGTCCGGGTGATCACCCGACGGGGGGACATCGAGATCTACGCCCGCGAGAGCGATAGAGTCGCCCCGGGAGTGGTCTTCATCCCCTTCCACTTCCACGAGTCCCCGGCGAACAGGCTGACCAACGATGCGGTGGACCCAATCGCCAAAATACCGGAGTTCAAGGTCGCCGCCTGTCGCATTGAAAAGATGGAGTAGAACTTGAGCCGAGAAACAACCGGCGAAGAGCTGACCGTCGGCATTCTCGCCGGCGGAAAGAGCCGCCGCCTGGGACTCGACAAGGGCTTGATCCCCTGGCGAGGGCGGAGTCTGCTGGAGTGGTCCGCCTACCGGGCCGCGGCACTGGGCGGGGAGCTCTACATCCTGGCCAAGGAGCGCGCGCCTTACGAAGGTTTCGGCTACCCGGTATTGACCGATTTTTCCAGCAGTCTGACTCCCTTGAGCGGCATTCTCACGGTGATTCCCTTTGTGAAGGACTGGCTCCTGCTGCTGGCCTGCGACATTCTGATCCTCTCCGACGGACTTCTGCCCCTGCTGTGGGACAAGCGCCGGGAGGGGAGGGCGGTGGTCGTACACAGCCCCCAGGGTTATCAGCCCTTCCTGGGCCTCTATCCGCGAAGAGAACTGCAGCGCTGGGAAGATGCTTACCGTCGGGGGAGCTACAAGCTGCAACCGGTGGTGGAGCAGATGGACAAAATCGTCTGCCCCCAGGAGTCATTGGAGGCGGAACTGGGTGGGGGTCCGCTTTTTCTGAATATAAACCGCCCCGAGGACCTGCGAAAACTGAGACTGCAGGAGCTCAACAGAACAAGCAACGGAGTGAAAGAGCCATGAGCAAGGCAATCTACTACGAGGACCAATACAGACGGGAGTTCGAGGCCGAAGTGGTCGCCATTGAAAAGGATAAAAAAGGACTTTGGGTCGAGCTGAGCCGGACGGCCTTCTATCCCGAGGGGGGCGGTCAGCCGGCAGATCATGGATACCTGAACGGACTAGCAGTGCGACACGTGCGTAAGCACGAAGGGCGGATTCTTCACCTGCTGGCCGGTGAGGTGGAGGTCGGCGATTTAAAGGTCGGCGACGAGGTACGGGGAAGCATCGACTGGTCTCACCGCTACGACTACATGCAGCAGCACACGGGACAACACCTGCTCTCGGCGGTGCTCTACCGGGACTTCGGCCTCAACACGGTGGCGATCCACCAGGGTGAGGCGACGACCACCATCGAGATAGACGTGGAAGACTTGGACGCTGCGGATATAAGGGCCGTCGAGGAACGGACCATGGAGTTGATAGCGGCGAACCTGCCCGTAGAGCACCAATGGGTTCAGGACGAGGACCTGGAGAACTACGATCTGCGCCGGGAGCCGAAGGTCAGCGGAGAGGTGAGACTGGTCTCGGTGGGCGACTACGACAGCGTCGCCTGCGGAGGGGTGCACACCGCCGCCACCGGCGAGGTGCGGCTGGTCAAGCACGTACAGAGCGAGAAGATCCGAGGACGGCTCCGGTTGCACTGGAAGATCGGCGACCGGGCTCTGGAGGACTATCGTCGGAAGCACGAGATCGTCATCCGTCTGGTGGACCTCTTCTCGGCCCAGCCGCCCGAGCTCCTGGATAGGGTCGAAGCCTCCCTGGAGGAGCTGGGGCAGACCAGGTACCAGATGAACCAGCTGGAGAGCCGTCTGGCCGAGGAGTTGGCGGCGGGTCTCTACCGGGGAGCGCTCACGCGGCGAAAGTCCGAGGGGGAGGTTCTGGTTTTGACCACGGAGCTCTCCGGGGAGGGACGGGATTTTTTGAAAAAAATGCAGAGTAGCCTCCCGGAAAGCGAAAAGTGGATCTTCTGCGGGGTAAACCAC
>DSBN01000303.1 GCA_011046055.1 Sediminispirochaeta sp.
AAATACCGCTGTAAAGAAATCTTCCGAGAAAATTTGTGTAATTCATCGAATAGTCTTACCATGGGGCTAATATAAGAATCATTCAAAAAACGTGGATCTCTGTAAGCTTCTCTATAGTTTCGAGAATAATGATATTTTAGGGGGGGGAGCATAAAAAATATAAAAATCGGCGTCAAACTGATCGGCGGGTTTTCGATTGTCGCGCTCATTGTTCTGACGGTTGGTTTCTTCGGCTGGAACGGGTCCCAACGACTTCAGGACCACATACACGAGATCGGCGATGTGCAGCTGCCCGGTATCGAATCGCTGCTGGAGACCGAGATCCATCTCGAGGAGATGTTGCTCGCCCAGCGTACGCTGATGTCGGAGAAGCTCAGCTTCGAAGAGCGGTCGAGCTATCTGCAGGAGGTCAGAGCGGCGGAAGAGAATTTTCAAGAGAGTTGGGACCACTTCCTCAGTCTTCCGGCTATCGCGGAGGTGGAACGCTTGATCGGCGAGTTTGAAACGGCGATCGCCGATTGGATCAAACTGAACGACCGTTGGCTGCGTCTGAATGAGGAGTTCGAAGCGATGGACGTTCTGGCTCCGGCGGATTTGCTGGCTTCGATCGAGCAGTTTCGCGGGGATCATTACTCCCTGGAGCTCAATGTAGCCCTCTTCTTGTTGAACGGGAGAGAGTTCGAGGGCGGCGGGGATCCGACGGCCTGTAGCTTCGGCCGCTGGCTCAGGGACTACAGCAGCCGCAACTCCGAGGTGAACCGCCTGCTGGAGGAGATACGGGAGCCTCACAATCGCTTCCACCAGGCGGTGACCGAGATCCGCAGCGCCTATCGCGCGGGAGACCTGCAATCGGCCACGGACATTTTCGAACGTGAGATGCTCCCCGCTTCAGCGGAGGTGTTCCTGGGCTTCGAAGCGCTGGGCGAGATCGCCGATGAGGCCAACAGCCGACGCGACGAGATGACCGATCTGGTAGTCGGGGAGATCACCACCGAGGCTTACGAGGCGATGGATGTTCTCGACGAGCTGATTCACATCAACGAAAACCTCACCACGGACCGTGTGGCGACGGCGGATACCGATGGAGCCCAGGTGGAGCTTATCGCTCTGGTCGGAATGGTCCTCGGGGTATTGCTGGCGCTCTTACTTGGGGTGATTCTCACTCGGGGTATCACCGCTCCTATGGCCAAGGGGGTGGGTTTCGCCAAGGCGATCGCGGCGGGAAACCTGGATATCGAGCTGGATGTGAGACAGAAAGACGAGGTCGGCCAGCTGGCCGATGCACTTCGCTTCATGCTCAAGTCTCTCAAGTACAAGGAAGGGGTTGTCACCAGAATAGCCGAAAAAGATCTCACCGTAGAGGTCGACCCCGCTTCGGATCAGGACAAGCTGGGCTACTCCCTGAAGGAGATGGTCCAATCCCTGAACGATATCCTCTCTCAGGTAAATGTAGCGGTCGAACAGGTGAATGGTGGATCGGACCAGGTCTCCCAGGCCAGCACCGCCAGCGCCGAAGAGAGCGCCTCCGCCGCCGAGGAGCTCGCCGGTCAGGCGCAGCAGCTGCGGAGCATGGTCGCCCAATTCAAGCTCCAACGGGCCTATTTCGGGAGTCGCCAGGGCCGCCTGGAGGATAAACGCGCTCCGCGCCGGGATGAGAAGGAGCGAAGCAAAGCTGCGGGATACCATGAGAGCCACGCTGCGGGCTACCATAGAGGTCCAACCGCGGACCAGGGCACCGCCCAGTCTCAGAATAAATCCCAGGCCTCGTTCCGGGACCAGGGAAGCCGCGCTTCCGACTGGGGGAGTGGAAAAAAGGAGGCCTCCAAGGGACGCGCCGGCGAAGAGACGGGCATCACCCCGGTCCGTCCGGAAGATCAGATCGCCTTGGACGATGACGATTTCGATCGGTTCTGACCATCTATCGGACTAGGAACTCGTGGGCTACGGTGACCTCTCCCTTGCACGGCGAGGACCCTTCATTCTATGATGGGTTCGAGCAAAAACGAGAGGTCCAAATGAACGACACATACATCTACTCAATGGAGCACACCATACTCTACAGCGAAACCGACGCCAGGCAGCTTCTTTCGCTGCCCGCGTTTTTTGCCCTCTTCCAGGAGGGGGCTCTGCTGCAGGCCGAGGCGCTCGGCTTCGGCGCCAGCTACTGCGAGCGGGAGGGGCTGATGTGGGTGCTCTCCCGGGTTCTACTGGAGATCGACTCTTTTCCGGGGCATCGGGATAGGATCACCCTGCGAACCTGGCCGAAACCGCCGAAGGGCCCCTTCGCCAACCGCGACTTCCGACTGGAGGGCTCCGATGGTCGGGTCTACGCTCGGGCCACCAGCGCGTGGCTCTTGCTGAACCAGGAGACCCAGCGACCGGTGCGGCCGCAGCCGCTGTTCAAGGACTATCCCTTGGCGGAGCTGGGCGATGCAATCGCCGAACAGGCGCCGAAGATCAGCGTCGATTCAGGGGACTGCGAACGGCGGCGAGAGGTGACCGCCCTTTATTCCGACCTGGATCAGAACATGCATGTGAACAATACCAGGTATATCCGCTGGTTTCTCGATAGCTTCAGCCCTGAAGAGATGACTCCAAATGGCGATCTACGTTTCAGCGTCAACTACCTCCAGGCAGCCGGTTACGGCGACCGGGTGAGCCTCTGCCGCCTCGACGAGGAGGGCGGCTCGGTGGTGCGCGGTTTTCTCGAAGACGGGACCGAGACATTCGCCGCCCGGATCAGCGTGAAATAGACGCCTCCTCTGATTGGGCATCGGCCCCGGGGGCTCTATCCCTGGGGCCGTGACGTCAGTTTTTCCATATAAATATGTACTATATATCCATGAGCCAGTCCTTGAACACGAGCTCTTTGTCGTACCCGGTGACCTCCGGGTAGCCGTGGTCCGGCTGGAGGAACTCTAATACCCGCTCCCAACCGTACTCCTGCTCCAGGTACTCCATCAGGGCGTAGGCCAGGGTATAGCCGCCTACTTCGGCGAACTGAATGGCGTTGGGGTTCTGAAACTCGTGAAACGTGATATCCCGGGCACGGCGGATCGCCTCGGCGGAGGGCTGCTGCCCGGCGAGATAGAGGGAGAATCCCTCCTTCAGCCAGTAGTCCATGCCCTTGTTCCGCCGGTCGGTGAGTACGTGGACGTACTCGTGCACCGCCGCTCGTTCCACCTCCGCGGCGTCCTTCTCCATCGCATAGACGGTGGTCCCGTGGGAGCTGAACTCCCGCATGCCCGGGGTTTTGAGGCTGATCATGGGGGTGAAGTTCAACAGTCCGCCGATAGCCGTGATCAAAAGTATTCGTATCATGACGCCACCTCAGAAGCTGTAGCGGTACGCCATTCGAGCCCACACCCCGCTCAGCTCACCGTCGTCGGCCAGGGGAGTTCTGAGGGGGCCGGTACCGCGATAGCCGACTCCCATAGAGATTGCCCGGTGGGCGCCGAATCGGAGCTTTGGCTCCACTCCGATGGAGTATACCGAGTGTTCGGTCCGGTCGATGATCTCCTCGGTCCAGAGAAGCTCCTCCCGCTCTTCGCCGCCGTAGCGGTACTGTGCAGCAGTCCGGTGCCCGTCTCGATGGGCACGCCGATCTCCCACCGCGGGCTGAGTGGAAGTTTCAGCTTCACCAGCAGCGCGGTGTAGCCCGACTCCAGGTGGTAGACCCGACCCTGGTCGTCGCTGTAGTCCTGAGCGAACTCGGACTGAGCCCGCGCGGCAAAACCCAGCTCCAGATGATCCCCAAAGTCGCGGCTTATCTCGACTCCCAATCCACCCATGGCGTCTGAGCCGCCTCGGGCGGCGTCTACGCTGAGGGTGAGGTTCCACGGACTCTCATCGGCGGACGCCATTGCCCCAACGGCGATGAATAGAATTACAATCCAGAAAAATAGTTCTCTCATTGTGTGCTCCTTGCATTGATTGTTGATGGGGCAAATATGAACCGAGGAGCGCGAAGAAATAATCGAACATGGGTATGAAAATGTCGAATCGGACGAAAGTATGGGTCCACTTGTAGCCGGAGAGGATCCGCAGCAGCTCGACCCTGCTCCGGGCTCCGGTTTTGCGGAAAATATTGTACACGTGGGTACGGACGGTGGTGAAGGAGACGAAGAGCTTGTCGGCGATCTGGCGGTTGCTGAGTCCGAGGCTGATTAGGCGGACCACCTCCTCTTCCCGGGGGCTGATTTTGAAGGCGGAGACGAAGGCGGGGCTGACCCTGCCGTCCTCGAGGATGGCCGTCGGTCTGGTCATGAAGCGGAAAAACACGCTCGCCGCAATAATGCTCCAGGCGGAGAAACAAAAAAAGTCCAAGGAGATGTGCAGCCTCCCGAGAGCCTCCAGGCGGTACCACAGGAGGTAGAAAAGCGTCGATGCCGGGGCGAAGATCATGGTCAGTATCCCCAGACGGCGAAGCAGCAGGGCGACCGTCTCATCCTCCTCCACCCGGGAGGAGCGATAAAAGACTACACTGACAAAGAGCAGGTAGGCGGAGATCAGAGCGACGGCGGGAAAACGGACACCCGCTGCGGTCTCCGAGGAGCTCCAGAGCACTACCATCAGCCGTCCAAACTGCACCGCCACCACCAGGATGCTCGCGGCGGCGGCCAGCGGTTTGGAGACCTTCGGCAGTTCGGACAGCGCGACTACCAGCCCGCCGTATTCGGGGCTTATACTTTTTCCACCGGCCTCGAAAAAGAGAAGAGACTTCGCCGTAGATTGGTGCTGATCAAGCCGACAAACACAATGACCATCCCCACCAGCTGGTTCGCCGCGAGCTGCTCTCCCAGAACGAAGGTTCCCAAAAGGATCGCCGTGATGGGGACCAGAAAGGTGACCAGCAGGAGGTTGGTCGCGCCGGCCCGGGAGAGCAGGGTGAAGTAGATGATGTAGGCGATGGAGGTGGAAAACAGTCCGAGCCCCACCAGAGAGCCGAGCACGGGGAGGCTGGAGGCTCCCGCCTCCCAGGGCCGACCGGTGAGCAGCGCCGCCGGTATGAGCAGGGAGGCCGAGGCGGTCACCTGGCCCGCCGCCGCGGTGAGGGAGGGCAGCTGCATCCTTCTGAACCTGCGACCGTACACGCCGGATACCGCGTAGGAGAGGGCCGCGCCCAATACGGCGAGCTGGGGTAGAACCTGCGCGGTTGAAAAGACGTCGGCGCCGATGATGACGACCACCCCGCCAAAGCCCAGCACGATACCTATCACCTTGTTGACGGTGATCTTTTCATCCGAGGTGAAGAGGTGGGCGATCAATATGGTGAAAAAAGGGGTCGTGGCGTTCAGAATCGAGGCGAGCCCGCTGGCGATGGAGGTCTGCCCCCACACGATCAGCGTGAAGGGGATCGCGTTGTTCACCAGCCCCATGATATAAAAACTGCCCCACATCCCGATCGACCGCGGCAGCCGGAGGCCCCTCATTCGAATAAAAAGGTTGAGAAACAGAGCCCCGATGGACAGTCGATAGGCGACGATGGTAAAGGGGGGCAGCTCCGATACGGCTATCCGATTGAAAAAAAACGATCCACCCCAGATGAAGGAGAGGAAGAGCAGCATGATCCACTCTTTGACGTTCATGTATTGGTTGATCTCTTTGTGCATCGGTGTACCTCGCGTGTAGAAAGAATCGTGTCGGGTGTGAATAACACGGGCCAGCGTTCTCGGCGCCGCGTCAGGATATCAGATTTTCACATCTAGTGTAATGCATGAAACTATTACAAAACGTGACCGAAAACGACTTGATGCTTCACATTATGGGAGGAATCGGGGAGTTTTACCTTGCGACCTTTTGGAATCGCAATATGTACTTCCGGCGGGTCCCAAGTAGAAAGTCCGTAATAGGATAAAGCGGTCCCGAGACAAATTATTCCGCTTGGAATGGTTATCTAGGCCTCTTTAAGCGAATTGAACTGGCCAATTTCCGTTAGACAGTAAAGCCCATGTTTTTTCTTATATGGGTGAGAATGTACATTTGGGTGTCCTGCCCCATGGCGTCAGTGATTTTCGCAAAGCATTCGACAACCAATTGCAGGTTATCTGGAAGTAGTTCATTCTTCTAATTCATTGCCATATTTCCGATTCTCTCCCCTTATAATGTATCTATAATGCTTTTAATTTCGTTACCGTTAAGAAATCCGGGACCGAAGTTGTTCCCCTATCAGACGCTTGTGTCTATGATACTGCATAAGTACGTCACGGGAAAACTCAAGGAGACGGCTTAGAATTACCGCAACTGTCGTTTCAGAAGTGCGTCTTCTATGTTTCTTCGCCCATCTATGAAGGCCATTATGTAGATCGTTTCCTTTTCTTTTTTATACATCAGCCTCCACGGGGCAATAATGATCTCTCTGTATTTCGTAATATTTTGTCTATACAGCTCCGGAATGACTCTTCCCTGGTATGGAAATGATGTGAGGGTTTCGGCTGTTTTCTTGATTTTTTCATAGTGCTGTACCGCACTCTCTACTGAATCCAGGGCTATGTATTCGATAATTTCTTCTAAATCTTTTTGCGCGGCCTCCGTCCAAAAGACTTTATTTTTTCTCATGGCTGATTCCAGTGTACACTTTCTGTCATCTGCTCTTGGAAGCGCCGCCTTTCAGGGTCTTCAATTTTTTCTCTATGTCGGCAAATATGCTCTCCTGCGAGATCACGGCGTCCTTTTCAATATCATTTTCACTCTGAGAAAGTACTTTTAATATACCGATGCTGTTCAGCATGGATTGGTATGTCATTGGGTCCAAGAGTACGGCTTTTGCTTCCCCGTTCTGGGTGATTATCATAGGGTGTTGAGTCTCGTTGACTCTTTTGAGCATGTCCGCTGCATGTGACTTTATATATGAGATAGGCTTGATATCATCTTTGATGTCCATAACTCACCTCCGGTATTAATAATGTACTATATTAAGACTGGTAAGTCAATGTGAAATATACCGTTGAATGGAGCGTGAGAAGCTGTATTTGACAAGAGCGGGTGAGGGGGGGGACAATTGTTAAAGAAAGTTTGCGATATCAGAAAAGGGGTGTTAGTATACATGTGAAGGCGTTAGGAAAGCGGGTTCCGTATCTTGAAGAGTAAAAATAAAAGTGAACGACTGCGCAGTATCGAACTCATCTTATTCGAAAAGCCTGAGGGAATTAGGCGAGCCGAGCTCGCCAGAAAGCTTGGTGTTTCCAGAGCTACAATTTCAAGGGATATTGTGGAGATGAGCAAGGATTTCCCGATATATGAAGATGAGTCAAACCGGCTTCACCTCAGATCGCTGTCCGCGCTCAATTCAATAAGGCTAACCTTGCCGGAGATCCAAATGCTCAGCATTGCCTCCCGACTGCTTTCTCGAAAAATCCGTTTTCCCTATACACCGGCGGGAAATGCATTGAGGAAGCTCGGTGAGGCTATAGGAAAAATTTCTCCGCAGTACGGACGTGTAATTAAAAAGACAGCCGATGTATTTGATTTTGACAAAGGTGAGAACAGAGAATATGGAATACTATTAGATACCCTTATCAAAGCGGTAGCAGCACAAAAAGCTGTGCGTTTATTCCATTATTCGACTCGAATGGGGAAAGAGACGAGTTATATGTTCCACATCTACCATATTGAACCTCATGCGGAGGGTAATAGCTTGCAAGTGGTGGGTTATGCACCTCAAGTTGGGCAAATAAGAACTTTTAAATTCGAACGGCTCACGGATATCCAAATTTTAGACGAGCACTATTCGATACCCTCAGAATTTGATGCCGATGAATATTTCAA
>DSBN01000394.1 GCA_011046055.1 Sediminispirochaeta sp.
GCACTTGCACTTTCCAAAATGAGAATGCCTCCAACAGTTAGAAACACAAATCATTGCTATGCAAATGAAGCAAATTCTCAATTTGGAAGTCATTAGACTTCCAAATTGAGAATTGCTCCGTTCTGGTATTGACAGTAGTCGGGGCGCTACATAGACTTTAGCGTACCAATGGACAGATTTTTAACCGAGCAGGAATTCAAACAGTTTCGCGACCTCATATACGACGAGAGCGGCATACATTTCTCCGAATCCAACCGTTCCATACTGGAGAGCCGACTCAAGGAGCGCTTGCGGAAAACAAACACCGAAACGATTGATCGGTACCACCGGATGCTTTTGGACGACAAATCCGAGATGAAGACCCTTTTGGACACCGTGACCACCAACCTGACTCGGTTTTTTCGAAATACCATGCATTTTCAGACCCTGGAAAACTACGTTATTCCGGATCTGATCAAGCACAAAAAAGAGACCGGGGGCAAGAGCCTCAAAGTCTGGAGCGCCGGCTGCTCCACCGGCGAGGAGCCCTATTCCATCGCCATGGTGATGAAGGACAAGGTTCCCGCTGAGATCCAGATCGAAGTCACCGCTTCAGACCTGAGCCTCAAGTCTCTGATGACCGCCAAGGAGGGCTTCTACCCTCAAAACAAGGTCAACGGCGTACCCGAGAAGTACCTGAAGAGGTTTTTTGAAGTAAAAAACGGTGGGTATCAGGTAAAAGATGAGATCAAACAGCTGGTGACCTTCGACTATCACAATCTGAAGAACGACAGCGGTCTGCGGAGTTTGGATATTATTTTCTGTCGAAACGTCATTATCTACTTTGACGAGGTTGCCCAGAAGAGCGTGATCGAGAAGTTTTACGAAGCGTTGAACAAGCATTCCTATCTGTTCATCGGCCATTCGGAATCTCTGTTTGGAATGAAGACAAAGTTCGAGTTTTTGAAAACCGATTGGGCGGTTATTTACCGTAAGTTCTTACAGTGAGGCTCTACCGTGAAGCGAAGAGCCTCGGAGGAAAAAAATAGCACAACAACTCGAGGGGAGGCCTGTGGATAGCGAAAACATTTCCGTTGTAGTATGCGACGACTCAGCTCTGATGCGCAATCTGGTCGGCAAAATGGTCGAGAATAACGAAGGACTCGAACTGGCGGGGAAGGCGATGAACGGAAGATTTCTGCTACAGAAGATACCCCGGCTCAAGCCGGATGTCATCGTCCTCGATATAGAGATGCCCGATATGAACGGTATCGAGTTTCTCGAGGAGCGAAAAAAAAGAGGCATAGACATTCCGGTGGTGATTCTCTCCTCCATTGCCAGCCGCGGCGCCCGGATCACCATGGAGGCTCTCTCATTGGGTGCTTCGGATTTCATCCAAAAACCATCCGGATCCATCAGCGAGGACATTCACCTCATCGAACGGAATCTGGTGGAGATGCTGCGCGCCTACGGACGGCAGTATCGCAAGAAGATCGGCGCCCAGCCGCCGCGCCCCGTCGAGAAGAGCGAGGCCGGCGGTACTCCCCCGCGGGAGAAGCCCAGTGAACAGCCTAGCTCGGCCGCGGCTATTCTCGAACCAAAGCCCAAAAAGATAGAAGCCGTCGCCCCGCCGGTGTCTCGCCGAGAGGCCGGGCCGGTGGAGCTGCTGGCTATTGGAATATCCACCGGAGGACCGAACGCGCTGCGGGAGGTTTTCGCCAAAATCGATCCGGAGTTCCCGGTCCCGATAGTGGTGGTCCAGCATATGCCCGCCGGCTTCACCACGGAGTTTGCCAAGAGTCTCGACCGTATTTGCCCGCTGGAGGTCAAGGAAGCCTCCGACGGAGATCTGCTCAAGGCCGGTCGGATCCTGATCTGTCCGGGGGATCACCATATCGAGGTTCAGAAGCGGCGTCTGGCCGGTACGATCAAGCTCAGCCAAAGCGACCTGGTCAACGGTCACCGCCCCTCGGCGGACGTGCTTTTCGAGTCGGTGGCTCGGGAGTACGGCGGCCGTAGCATGGCGGTGATTATGACCGGGATGGGCCGCGATGGGGCAAAACGGATCGGTGAGATACACCGTTTAGGCGGGATCACCATCGGGCAGGATCAGGAGAGCAGCATCGTCTACGGTATGCCTAAGGTAGCCGCCGAGATGGGGCACCTACAGCACATCGTTTCGCTAAAAGATATGGCCGAGACCCTGAACCGCCTGGTACGGGAGACTTAGATCTTTTTGATCACTTCGGGGTAGTTCTTCTCTTTATTGATGTAGTTGTAAATGTAGCTCGCGGCAAACCCTGCTCCGAGACCGGCCAGGCCGAACAGAGCCTTCAGCCCCTCTCCCGAGTCGGGCAGCAGGCGGTCGGCCATCAAGAACCCGGCGATGAAGGTGAGCAGCGGAAAAATCAACACAATAAATCCTGAGAAAATAGTCCGTCCCGGCGGCAGGAAGAACTCCACTTGGTCGCCTTCGTGCAGCGAAAGCCGGCGTCGGTTGCGGGCTATGATCTCCCGGCCTTGGGTCTTGCAGAAGGAGCTCGCCCCGCAAGATTTGCAGGCGGCATCGCTGTGACAGGAGAGGAAAATCTCCTCACCCTCTATCCTTTGTATAACTCCAGCCTCTTTCATCGTTCTTATTCCTCTTATTCTGCTTTTCTCCTTCCGGAGAGTCTTGCATGTTTTCTACGGGCCAGCGGAGGCGTTCGATCGACTTCGCCGTTCCATCTGTATTAATATCTATAATTACTCCCTGTAATTCAAGGGTGTCCCAGGTCTCATTGGATCTTTCGGGTATTTGAGTGGTAAATTTTTCGATCTCCACCTTGGGGTCTAAGCCTCCGACGCTCATGAAGCTGCCGGTTCTGCCGGTGTCGCAGATCACCGCGGTGCCCTTGGCCTTGATATGCTCGTCGGCGGTCAAGACTTTGCCGTGGCTTCCTATCACCGCCGAGACCATACCGTCGGCGTGGTGGAACATGGAGTACTTTTCGGCGGTTGTGGCGGCGTGAAAGTCGAGGATGATAATGCCAGTCTCCTCCTTGATCCGCGAGACCAGCTCCGGGAGAAAGGTGAAAGGGTTGCTCAGGTGGACCCGGCTGAAGCCTGACTGTCCCAGCATTGAGATGACTCCCACTTTCCGTTCGCCCACTGGGTAGGTCCGCCAACCGCGGCCTGGGTTCCCCGGCGGGTAGTTGGCCGGGCGGAGGATGTAGGAGGATTTTGCGATGTGGGGGACCATGTCTTTTTTGTAGTAGATCTTTTCTCCCCCGGTGATCACGTCGATACCCAATTTTCTCAAGTAGATCGAGTGGTTCTTTCCCAGCCCAAATCCTCCGGTGGCTCCTTCGCCGTTGGCTATGACGAAGTCGATCTCTCTGCTCTCTTTTATCCGCGGCAGGGCGTTTTTGACACAGTACACTCCGGCTTTGCCGACGATTTCTCCGATATATAAGACCCGTATACCCATACAATTCCCGTTCCCGTTGAAGATTCCGTGAGAATAACAGATTCTGGGCAAAGAGAGAAGCCGAGTTCGACGGCTCACGGCCAGGATATTGGGGGCGAATTCTGTACCGTCCAGGAGAATGTTGTTTTTTCGTCTCGGAATGACCCAGGATAGGCGGTTTTTTCTGCGTCTTGGGTAAAAATAACCCAAACCGCTTCTGCACCAAAGTGCTCTAAGAATAAAGTCTGAAGCCTGCGTTGAACTTATTATCCTGTAAAGGAATAGGGCATCTTTTTTATTTTGACGGTACGGTTGTTATTATATTTTCTGGTATGAAAATTGCATAATAAATAGTAGACGTAGAACGTCCGCGGCGGCCGTATGGCGCCGACTATTTCCGTACACGGTTGCCCGTAAGGGGACCGGAACACGCAAAGTGAGGTGTGACATGAAAGACCGAATCGTTATCGACATTGGTCAGATCATGGACGAGATCTTCGAAGCGACTCGAAATCTGGGAGAGTCTTTCGGGGGTGGAGCCCATGAGCGCAAGGCAGAGGATTATTTCCACTGGAACGATCAAACCGACTACTACCCATCGTACTCCTATCCGCCGATGAACGTCTATTTGACGAAGGCGAAGGAGATGGTCTTCGAGTTCGCTCTGGCCGGCTTTCAGGAGCAGGATATCCAGATCGAGTATCAGGGAGATTACATGGTTTTTTCGGCCAAGAGCCCCGAGATGGAGCCCGAGGAGGACGTACGCTACTTCAAACGCCGACTGAAGTTCAAGCCCATCGAAAACCAGAGGTACTATGTACCGGAGGACAAGTTCGACCGAGAGGCGACCAAGGCGGTTTTCAAAAACGGAGTGCTGAAAATCACCGTTCCGCCCAAGGAGACTATTGAAACGAAAGAGGGAATCAAGGTAGAAATCGTAAAGGAGGAAGACGAATGATTTTTTGGATAATAGTAGGTATGGCCATTGGATATTTTTTCAAACCACAGCTGGACGTATTGGTCGGGAAGGTGATCCGGATGATCAGGGACAACAATAAAAACTATCCGGACCGAGACAACCGCTTCTAATCGTTTTGATTGGAACGGTTGTCCATTAAAATATACCCACGGGAAAGGCCGTCGGTCGTGCTGAGCCGCGACTGGCGGTCTTTCTTTTTTTATCGTACTTGACATCTTGGGGCTTTCTCATTAGTATTTCTTTCACCCGCCCAGGTGGTGAAATTGGTAGACACGCTAGGTTCAGGGTCTAGTGGCCTTGCGGCCGTGGGGGTTCGACTCCCCCCCTGGGCAATAAATAAAGCCTCTTAATAAAAGGAATTACAATCCACCCTCAAAAACGAGGTGGTTTTTTATTTTAAAAAGTACTTTACATTACAACCTAAAATCCCAATAAAGTTATAACGAGGTTTCCGTCATCCTATCGAAATGTCGAAGGCCTCGAGAATCCGACGCTGCTGTTTTGAGATCTCGCTGATCATAGTCTTCTTTCTTCCAAAGCGGATCTTTTTTATTTTTCGCAGCTCAAATAACACCTCTGGAATTGAGAGCGAGGTATTTAATCCGCTTTCGCGGAGGACTTTACTAATATGAGAATAAAGGATAAGCGCAATAAACTCAATAAATAACAGGCCTTCCAGAGCTTCCTGAGAGTGAATACGAAGTCGTTTCAGAGAGAGATTATTTTTGAGTGAATCGAAACATTTCTCTACTCCATCTTTTTCTCTGTATAAGCGCAACGCTTCTTCTCCCGAGATATCAGCATTGGTGATAAGAACAAACATTCCCATACGGGAGAGTTTTGAGTTTATCTGTGCAGTGTCTCGGCGCAGCTCATAACGGTTGCCGCTTTTATGCAATCCGAAGAAGGGAAGAAGAGCAGGCTTGCTTTCGGTAAAAAAATCGGTAAGCTCTTTCTTTGTGCGGTAGCCTTCGCGGCTGATATACCTTTCACATTCCATAATGGCTTTGAGAAACGTTTGTTTCTCCTCAGCCTGTCGTCTTTCGTCCAAATAGATATAAGCCTGGTAGTCGATGGAAGCAATATTTATACGCTCCGCGGCACAGTACAGCACATGAGTATTCGAGGAGATTGCATACTCGGAAGAACGAATACTATCCTGATATTTTTCTACCAACTCCCGCTCTTTCTTACTTCTTCTTGGTAAAGGAATTATATGTTCAATCTTCTGCATCTTTGAAAGATTTGCCGTACTGTAGAAACCTTTATCAAGGACAAAAGTGGTTTTCTCCAGGCAGAGAATATTGAGCTCGGTGGGTACATTCGTGAGTGTGGTCACATCATGAATACTTCCAGGATAAAGCGAATAGAAAAGCGGAAGATCAAGAGGCCGGGCGTATACAACTCCCAGGTTCACCTGTGGGAGAGTTTCCTTGTCCCGATTGTATCCCCACTCGATAAAATCAATTCCCCTTCCATAGGAGGAGAATGAGGTTATGTCGAAGACGATAAACCGGTTCGCATCCTGATTCCGCGCAGACCACGCGGTAAAGAATTTGAACATTGCCTCTTGTTCTTTTGACAGATCATGCAGAAAACTGCTTATACGTTGAGAGGAAAGTTCCGGCTTTTCTTCCAGCTCTACAGTTTCAAGCCAGTGACGGCAAAGATAAAGAGGTCTTCCCTCGGCTAATTTGAACAGTGCTAAGCTCAGCAGCTCCCTCCACTTTAGGGGAAAGGCGGCTTTGAGCTCTGGGGTAATACCAAGCTTCTTTGAAAGTGCTTGTAATAACGCCGTGTGTCCGTAGTCCAAAGAACTATAGATGCTTTCTTTCTCTTTTTCGAGTTCTCCTGTTACTGGATCTTTTTTTCCAAGATAGATGCGTTTCTGTCGTGATTGTTTTTTCTCTTTATCCCAGTAACTCTCAACCTGGTACACGTAAGTGTGGTTTTTTACCTTCTGTTCAATCTGATATGACATAGTTATAATTATACGTGTTTTTAGCAATATGTCAAGCTTAAAGTTTCAAATAATTTTATATATTTCAACGTTTTAAAGGTTTTATGAATTCCTCGTTATAACTTTTTAGGGATTTTAGGAGAGAACACTCTCTAACAGCGAGTCTAACTCCTGTATTTGATAAAGCTCTTCTATTATAGAGAGGAGGTCTTCCGCATCTCTAACCGGTGGTCTTTCACTATTCGGTACCGACATCACTGGCTTAAAGCATATATGATGGACTCCCAAAACACAAGAAATTTATGTTCTGAACTTCAAAAATTAGTGGTTCCTAGTAAAACCGCCCCGCAGTGTAATTCGCATCGGAAACATATACCCGAAATTTTCTGTCTCGAGAGGGACTATAGGGGCAATAGTAACACCTAGGCGGGCGACGAGACGATACTCATCTCCCCTGTTCAGAGACCCCTCGAACCCAAGCTCGAAGACCGGACCTATCCCGTCTCCCCGGAGGGCCGCTTGATTTTCAGACTCCGGATCATCATCCTTGGTAATAGTAATATCCCCTCCGCCGGCACCGACCCCCGCTCCCAGCTCGAAGCCGAAGCCCGGCCTAGTATGTCCCGTACCCAGCTCGAAGCGGTAGCCGTGCTTTAGCATCAGAAACCCTGAGCCGGCTATTATTCCTTTTACCGTATAATCCTCTCCACTGTGCTTAAAGCTGTGCCCTCCGGTATAAAAGTTTAAACCCATACCCAACTCGTAGCCGTAGTAGAAGCCGCGGTCTCGTGGCACATCTATCCCGTTAAAGTGGCGCAGCTCTATCCCCGGCATCAGCAGAGTATCGTTTTCATCATTACCATCTGCATTCTTGTACTGAAGATCAAAGAATCCAATAGTCAGCCCATAGGAGGGAGAGGCAATCCGCTCCTTCCAGCCCTCCTCCTCATTATCTCCGGACTCTCCGAACACGAGGCCTGCCGTTCCCCCGAGAAAACATACCACCAGCATTAGTGAAACAATCTTACGCATCACTTAGCTCCTTTTTAAAAGTTTGAGATTAATACTCACAGACACCTGTACATTATCCTCTAAACTAAGTATACCACGGGAGCCGGATAATAAAAGGATAATTTTTGCCGGTACACTGACGGGAAGCCGAAGCTAGGCCTGTTTTTTCTCATAGTTTTCCACCAGGCGGGCAAGGTAGCGGGACTTCATCTGGCTGCTCGCCATTACCTGCTTTACCGGCGGCAGCTTGAGGATAACCCCCAAAATTGCTGCCATTGCCCGGTGGGAGAAGTGGTATTGGTTATCGAAGATGAGGTTTTACAGTGTTCCC
>DSBN01000286.1 GCA_011046055.1 Sediminispirochaeta sp.
CAATTCGTCCGCCTCGCGTACTATTTCGGAAAATGTTTTTTGTCGGACCGGTCGGTAGTAGTTCCCGGCGTGGCAGAAACGGCAGCCGTTGGGACATCCGCGCATTATTTCTATAACCCCGTGATCTTGGACCACGGAAATACTTTGAACCGGCACCTTCCCCGTCGGCGGTGAGCTGAAGCCTTTCCACGGTACGCGGGAGGCTCGCTCTTTTCTACCCGGAATCCACAGGGCATCGAAATCAGTGAACCGATCCAGTTTCTCCTGGCGAGATGCTCCGCTTTTCTTTAGTTCCAGGAGCGCCGAAACAAGCTCGCCGAAACTCTCCTCCATTTCGCCGAGGTAGATGGCATCGAAGAAGTCGGCAAAAGGTGCAGGGTTGCTCAAGGCGGGACCGCCGCCGATGATTATTGGCTCCGTCGCGCCTCTATCTTCTCTTTTCAAAGATATCCAACCGCGATCCAGTACCGTGAGAATTCCCGTGGCGCTGAGCTCGTATCCAACGGAAAACCCGAGCATGTCCAACTCACACAGCGGGGTTCCCGATTCAAGGCTGAAAAGGGGAATATTCTTCTCTATCAAAAGCCTTTCGAAATCCGGGGCCGGGGCAAAGACCCTATCGCAGACCACATCGTCCCGCTGGTTGAGGAATTGGTAGAGAAGCTTGACGGCGGTGTTGGACATACCGATTTCGTACAGATCGGGGAAGCAGATCGCCGTTCGCAGCCCATCCTTCGAAGAGGGGGCATCGTCATCGCGTGCGCCAAACTCCCCGCCGGTATAACGGCCGGGCATTTGGACCAGCGGTAGAATATCGGCAAGGTCTCGTTCAGGTATTATTCGGGTCACAACACTCTCTCTGTATTAAAAAAGTATAAAATCAAACAACTAGTACTTATACCGGCGCAGATACATATTTTGTATCAATGCCAATCCAAAACAGGCGCTCCACAGGCTCGAACCGCCGTAAGACATGAAAATGAGGGGGATGCCGGTGATCGGCATTATCCCCAGAGTCATACCTATATTGACCAGTAAATGGAAAAAAATCATGAACAGAATCCCCGTTCCCGCGTAAACGGCGAAATTGTCGCCCACCTGCAGGAGTATCCAAAATCCCCTGATCAACAGCGTGGCAAACAGAAGCATCACTAACACCGAACCTGCAAAGCCCCACTCCTCGGCGAGTATAGAGAAGATGAAATCCGTGCTCTGTTCCGGGAGAAACTGATAATGGCTCTGAGTTCCGTGGAGAAAGCCCTTGCCCCAAAGACCTCCGGATCCGACCGCAGTGAGAGACTGTATCACATGCCACCCGCTTCCTCGAGGGTCGACCTCTGGGCGAATAAACACGATCAAACGCATGATCTGGTAATCCTTGAGAGAAGAACGCAGCAGAAAGGATATACCCAGAGAAACCCCGACCAGGGCAAAAAAAACAGCGATCCACCGGAAATAAGCTTGACCGGTGTACTTTTTGCCTATAAAGGCCAGTACGCCGACAAAGAGAAAGACCGCCGTGGTGAGCAGCAGAAGTCGAACGTCTTCGAACAGTGTCAGCCAGCGGTACTCCTGCTGAAGGATATATCTTTCCCAGACCGGCAGTACCGCAAAGAACACGGTCAAAATACCAATGCTCATCAGGTAGAATAACAGCTTACTATTTGCACCGGCGACGAAACTGACCGCGAAAAAAATAGGAATGAAGACCAGAGTCGTACCCATATCCGGTTGCATGAGTATTAGGATCATGGGCAGGATAGTCAACAAGAGCCCGACTATAAAGGTTCTGAAACTTGCAATGTTCGCCGTGCTTCGATTGTAGTAGGCTGAAAGCGCCAGGACGAGGCTGAGTTTCATAAACTCCGAAGGTTGCACTCCGAAACCGAAGAGCCCCAACCAAGACCGAGCTCCGTTGACAACCTTGCCGAACATTAAGGTGACAATAAGCAGCAGAATATTCAAGAAATATATTGTAAACGCCCATTTCTCAAAATTTCGATACTGGGGTATTTGGACGACAAAATAGAGAATCAAGGCGCCGGCTATCCAGATAATCTGTTGTATGTACTCCTCGGAAGTAAGCTCTCCCACGGAGTTCACTCCGCTGGAGTAGATGAAGAGGACTCCTATGGCCATCAAAGCAAGCATAACGAAAAAAAGGAGAAAATCAAATCCAAACAAGGAAGGCTTCGACTCCCCCATCCCCAAGCCCGACTTAGTGCCTATCATTGTGCAGCCATCCCCAGTTCAAAGCCTCTATGGCTTCATCGTAATTTTGATCCGCAAAGATCCCCTGAAAAATAATATTTGCCGCTCGTACGGCCCACCACTCCCAGTCGTTTCCAGCCTCCACCATCGTCACGACGACGATACGATCTTCGATGGGAGCGTCGTAGGGTCCATATGCGGCAAACCATGCGGTCCAGCTGTTCTCCAGCCCGACCTCACCGGTACCGGTCTTTCCGGCGACTTTGACCGCTTCGGTGGTAATCACCACCTCGGCGGTGCCGTCGGTGATCACGTACCTCATCTTGTCCTGTACTTCGCGAAAAACCTCGCTCCTGATCGATGAAGTTCTGAGCACCTCCGGTTCGACCTCCTCTATGACCTGAGCGTTTGAGGGATCCACTACCTGCTTGAGCAGGTGGGGCCGATAGACATGGCCCTCGTTGGCGATCATGGCGATCATGTTTGCCATCTGCATCGGGGTCACACTTAGAGCTCCCTGCCCAATGGACACATTTACCGTGTCTCCGCCCACCCAAGGGCTGTTGTAGGTGGCGGCCTTCCATTCGGGGGTAGGAACCAGGCCCCTCACCTCTCCCGGAATATCAATGCCGGTGAACTCTCCGAAACCATAGGAGCGAGCGTAGCGAGCTATAGCTTCTATACCCAGGTGATTCAGACCCAGGTTGTAGAAATAGACATTACAGGACTCGGCCAGACCGCTGGTCAGATCAACCGGACCGTGCCCCTCCTCCACGTGACAGTTGAAATAGCGGTTTCCGACTCTCAATCGACCGGTACAGTTGATTTCCCTCTCCGGGTCTATGGCTTCTTCCTCCAGGGCTGCGGTGGTCATTACCACCTTGAATGTCGAAGCTGGAGAATAACTGGCTTGAATACTACGGTTGATAAACGGGTGTTTGGGGTCCAAGGCGTACTGGCGGTAGTAACGTTCCGCTTCAGCTTGGTAGAAGCGGTTCGCGTCGAACCAGGGGTAAGATACCATAGCCAGGATCTCCCCAGTGGAAGCGTCCAAGACAACCGCCGAACCCATCCGTTCCCCTAGAGCTTCCTCGGTGAGTTTTTGGATATTCCGGTCGATTGTCAAAACTAGATCGTTCCCGTTGATCGGCGGCTCTTCGACGTACTGTCTTTCTTGTACCTGGCGCCCTTGAACGTCCACGACTTTATAACGTTTGCCCGGACTGCCGCGGAGTATATCGTCATACTGACGCTCGACACCGGTTTTTCCAAGAACCGAGTTGATGTTGTACCCTCGGTTGTACATCACCTGCAGTTCCTCTCGAGAGATATTTCCTACGTATCCTAGGAAATGGATCATCGAGTCCACGTCCCGGTAGTTGCGAATGGGCTTGCTCTGCCAAGTCACACCGGGAAACTCGTCGATGCGTTCGGCTATATGACTGATGGTGTGGAAGGGCACCCCGCTTTTGATTTCCACCGCCTGATAGAGAGAACGATACGCCTGGGGAATCTTTTTGATGATGCTCTCCTTCGAGACGGCCAACACGCCGGAGAGCTTGCCCGCCACTTCGTCGAGTTCCCGGTCGCTCAAGTCACCGGGGATTATATTCACCGCAAAGCTGTCGATGTTGCTTACCAAGGGCGCATCGTGATTACGATCGAAAATCTCCCCCCTCTGGGCGGGGATAGGGGTCACCCTCCGCGACACGGCGCGAGCCCGGTTCTGATACTCCGAGCCTTTGACTATCTGTAAATGGTAGAGAAAAGCAATGTAAAAAAGAATCGAGATGCCGATTACAGTGATAATGCTATATATTCTGGGTTTGAAACGACGCTTCACGGTGTCAAGGGAATGGTAGGCTTCGCTCACAACTGATTAACCTGCTCCTTTGACAATTTCAAGAGCCACAGCAAAGCAAAAATAAAAGGGGAGAGAAAAATCTGCATCCCAATTTGGATGAGTACCTCTTCGGAAGCAAGACCTTGAATGCGGTCGGGAATAAAGATCAAGAGCAGAAAGAAGGAGAGCGTCAATTTGATCAACGAAGCCGCCAAGGCAAAGATCAGAGGCATGGCCAGGCCGTCCAGATATACCTTTCCTCTGGTCAAGCCAAACAGATAGCCGATCGAGGTGTAGAGAAAGCTGTGATACCCCAGAGGAGAGAAGCTTAAAAAGTCCAGCAGAAGTCCGGAGCTGAAGCCGGCAAGCATACCTGTCATGGTGCCGTCCTGGTGGGCGAAAAAAACCAAGAAAAGTAGTACCAGATCCACCCGCAGTTGTCTGAGCAGAGGCGGGGGCAGTATCCCCGTCTGTAGCAGCGAGATCAGCAGCAGCAAAGCTATGAAGACCCAAGATGGAGTTCTTCTGCTCATTCCCCGCCCCCCTCGGTGAGTACGAAAACATGCTCCAATCTAGAAAAATCAACCAGCGGCCTAATCTCAAGCGTCAATGAGGACTCCCATTCCGCGGCGCGAACCTCCTCCACCCTCCCGATGTAAAGATCCGCTGGAAACAGCGAGCGCAGCCCCGATGTAATCACCAAGTCACCGTACTGAATGCTGTCTCGGGCCTGCTTGTTTATATACTCCATTATCAATGTGCTCTGTCCCTGCCCCATGCCATTGACCAGACCTTCATATCGAGAATCCCTCATACGGGCGGCGACGTAGGATTGAACATCGGTTATAGGAAGGACCTTGGCGCTGGAACGGCTCAAGCTCTGAACTCTGCCGACCAGGGCCGGCAAACCGTCAACCAAAGCAATCACCGGTGCGGCTTTCTTCAATCCATGAGACTCTCCCTGGTTGATGGTGAAGCCTCTGAACAAGACACCCGGTTCCTTGGCGATCACCCGGGCGTTCAGGTGCTCGAATTCCGTCTGTTCCGACTGGGTGAGAATCCGTCGTAAACGACTGTTCTCCTCTTGCAGATCGATCAACCGCCGCTCCATACTCCGGTACTCTAAGAGTTTTTTCTGCAGCTCTTGGTACTCTCCCCGTATCTCTCGAAGTTCTCCAAAAGAGCGGAACACATCATTAACCCATAGTCCCACTCCCGAAATCCCCCGCTGGATTGTCGCGAAAAACGAGTAGCCCAGTTGTTTAGAGCCGTTACTGATGTCGTTTGACTGTACCGCCAAAGCGATTAATGAAAATCCCAACAGTACGAGCAGGACCAAGGTGTTTCTTTTCTTTTTGAGATAGCTGAACAGACTTTCCATTCCGACCGTGCTTAAGAGGCTCTATTTGGAGCCCGAGCTCATGTAGTTATAAATTGTCTTGCTGCCGTTATTCCCCTGGCGCACATGTTCAAAATACTTCCCCGCCCCTTGGGCGACACAGAGTAGCGGCTCCTCCGCCAGAATTACCGGAACACCGGTCTCCTTGGCTATCAGCTTCGGCAGACCTTTCAGCAGGGAGCCGCCTCCGGTCATTACGATGCCCCGTTCGACTATATCGGCGGCCAGTTCAGGCGGGGTCTGCCCCAGGGTCCTTTTGATCTCCTCGATAACGGAGTTGATCGGTTCCTGCAAGGCCTCCCGCACCTCAACGCTGTCTATCTCCAACCTTCTTGGTAGACCAGTAATCGCGTCGGTGCCTTTGATCTCCATTTTTTCGATCTGTTTGTCCGCGGCGGCGTTTCCGATGCTCATTTTGAGAGTTTCGGCGGTCTGCTCGCCAACTATCAGATTGTGGACGCTCCGTACGGGTTTGATGATCGCCTCATCGAACTCATCTCCACCTAGGCGGATGGCGTTGGTTACCACCATTCCCCCGAGAGAGATGACCGAAATCTCGGTGGTTCCGCCGCCAATATCGCAGACCATGTGGCCGGCGGGTTCAAAAATCGGTATGTTGGCTCCTATTGCGGCGGCCAAAGACTCCTCTATTACCTTCACCTCACGGGCTCCCGCCTTGTAGGCGCTCTCCTCGACCGCTCGCCGCTCGACTTCGGTGATACAGGTGGGTACTCCGATCACCATACGCGGCTTGACGAACCACCGTCGGGGAAGAATTTTGGTGATAAAGTATCGAATCATCTTTTCGGTGGTCTCCAAATCGGCGATCACACCGTCCCGCAAGGGGCGAATTGCGATGATGTCACCGGGAGTTTTCCAAAGCATTCTCTTTGCTTCCACGCCAACGGCGACCACCTTTTTGGTCCCCCGCTCTACGGCCACTACTGAAGGCTCGCTAACTACTATTCCCTTGCCTCGTACATAGATCAGAGTGTTGCAAGTTCCCAAGTCTATGCCTATATCCGTTGAAAAAGTATCGGTGAGACGTTTAAACGCCATATCAGTCATTCCTCCCAAATAAAATAATTAATAAAGTTTCAGTAGTGCGCCGTAGTGTGAAGGATCGATTTGTAGGGCTTTCCTCCATTCCGCACGGGCTTTTACCCTGTCGTCCATCCTATCATAAATATCGCCCAAATAGTAATGGGCATCCGCCGATTCGGGATCTATCGACAGTATTTTTTCGTATTGCGCCTGTGCTTTTTCGTATTCCTCGTTTTCGATATATATATTTCCCAGTACGAATCGACTCTTTAACTCTACGGTTTTTTCTTCAGTAGAATGAACCGCTCGCAGCAGAAAATCAAGAGCCCGATCGTAATTTTCTAATTTGTGATATATTTGACCTATTGTCATATAGAGCAGCGGTTCCGGATCGCGCTCGAGGGCCTGTAGGAAGTGCTCCACGCTGCGCTGGTAGTCCCCCAACTCATTGTAAGCCAGCCCAAGGTAACGGTAGGTATCTATCGATTCGTACCCCGCTTCTATAGATGCTTTCAGGTGTTTTACCGCCTGATCTACGTAGAAGCGGCCTTTGTGATAGTAGGTTTTACCGAGAACGTAGTGGATTTCACCCTTCATCGGAGGGTCGGGAGCAATCAGCGCCTTTCTCAAATTCACCACGGCCTGGTCGTAGAGAGGAATCTGGTCCTCCAGGCTGTAGAGACTGTTTCCACGGTAAAAGTAGGCAAATCCATTGACCGCGAGATACTTGGCATCCAGTGGATGTTCCGAGAGGTGCTGTTCGCAGACATTGTTTATTCGCACGTACTCTTTATTTTGCCACAGCTCTTCGATGCTTTGATCTTCAGCGGTATCCATTTCTATAGGAGATTCTGACTCACTCGATTCAGTATTCTGTTCTTCCTCAGCCTGGAATGGATTGTAGTAGTAGAGGGCAAAAATGCCGGAGCTGAGAAGTCCAAGGATCAGCGTCCACACAACAAGACGTCTGGGGCTCTTCTTCTCTCTCTTTGAAGCAAATTGGTATCTACTCTCGGGCAGTTGCATGCTATTGAGCCAATCCTATTAAAAAAAATGGCGGACCTATAAGCCGGGTTCTGTCTTGGGTGACCATCTATCTATGATCGAAGTCTCCCCCGATCTCCAGCAGCCTACCCGCAGTATCTGGACGGACCATCCAAACTGCTGCTTGGCCTTGCTCCCGACGAGGTTTACCCTGCCC
>DSBN01000070.1 GCA_011046055.1 Sediminispirochaeta sp.
CATCCTCTTAGCCCTATACCAATTTCCATTTCTCAACATTTTTGTTGAGAAATGGAAATTGGATAAATAGAACAGCAGCTGACCCCCCTACTTTTTCAGTCATTTTTTTCTCATTCGCTGAAGCAAATGGACGTGTCTGCACCTATATATAGCTAAGGAGGAGAAGTTGAAATGACAAAAGACGATTTTGTCCGTATTTTTCAATCCATGAGCTTTTTCAGCCTCGATCAAGTAGTACAGACTTTCGGTCAGAGCAGAAGTGTCATGTATACGACTTTGTGGCGCCTGGAGAAAAAGGGAGTCATCATGTCCTTGCGCAATGGTCTCTATGCTTTGACCGATCCTTACCGTCAAGCTCCGCTGCACGCAGCCGGGTGCAGCGGGGCGATTTATCCCGGCAGCTGCATCTCGACTTGGTGGGCGATGCGTTGGTACGGGCTCTCTACGAGATCGGTAGAGAGTGTTACCGCTGTCAGTGCCTCGAAGACCCGGTTCTTTATAAATCCACTGGGGCGTTTCGAATATCGTGCACTGGAACGGAAACTGTTGTTCGGTATGGTCGATCTGATCATTGGGCAAATGCCGGTGAGAATCGCCCTTCCAGAAAAAGCGCTAACCGATCTCATCTATCTTTATACGGGAGTAGTTCACACGGTTGATTACTTTCTGCTTGATTTGAATCCCCTGGCATTGGCTCGTCTCGACTGGCGGAGAGTGGAGAATTTTGCCAGGCGGTATTCCCGGAGTTTCGTCGCTGATTCGGTTGCTCATATAGCATTTTTGTTGAGAAATGGAAACTCGTATGATAAACCCGACAACCTCGCGGCAATCATCGCTGCAGCGACACATGCAGCGTGAACTGACAGAAGCCTTGGTCGATGAGGGGAGATTCGTCATCACCGGTGGCACGGCGCTCCATATGTTCCATGGGATGCCCTGGCCCAATGACCAGGTGGAGCTCATCGCCCCGAGCTCCGAACTGCCCATGGTTCGGCGGACGTTGGACGCAGTTCTAACCTCCCTGAACGCGTCTAATTTTCGAATCACCTATTCTCCACCACTGCACTGTCTGGGGTGGAGAAGCTTTCTCAGCAGTTTTGTAGAGATTTTCCCTCTATCTTCGTCGTCCGAGCGAGTACCGACTTCGGTGAAGCTCTTCATTGATTACCGAAGAGCAGAGACCACCTCTCTTATTCGAGCTCAGGGTACACATACCTTGTTGAGCACTGCGGCGTGGCTGGTTGAATTTTTCCTGCACACCAGGAATAGGCAGCTCCAACCGTCTCGCTGGCAGGAGCTACTGTGGCTTCTGTTGATCCTTGAGCGATATGGTTTATCCGAAGTGGAGCTTCCAGGAATTGCATCCCAGTGGCGGGAACGGATTAGATGCAAAGTGCGGCTTGTAGATTTATCAGGTCTCAGAAAGGCGTCTGCGGTGCAATTGCCGCTGGATTGTTTTTTTATTTTAAAGAAAATGCATGTTGATGGCTTCGAGCAGCTGTTAAAAACCAATCAGTAGCATTGGTAGCAGGTCCATCAGAATGATCCCAATCGTCAAAACTAGAACCCAGACGAAGTAGCGGTGAAACTCGCCAGCGCCGGTTTTTTTCACCAAAAAAACCCCCATCCGAACCCCGATCACGCTGCTGAGCAGAAGCACGAAAGTCAACGGAAGGCTCACCTTCGGAATATCGGAGAGTCCTTTTTTCACTATACCAGCTATGGAGGTGACAAAAATGACACCCAAACTGGTCCCCGCCGCCCGGTGATGACTCAAACCAAACAGCCCCAGCAGTACCGGCACCAAAAGGACCCCGCCGCCGATGCCCAGCAGGCCGGTGGCGAGCCCGATCAGCATCCCGACGACGAAACTTCCCGGCACGCTGTAACCCTTTCTCAGCCCCCGTCCAGCTTCCCAGAAGCTTAGCGATTCGGGGGTCTCAAAAAATGGCGACGGTCCCCACTTCAACAACAATGGAGCCCGCTGGTGCTCGTCACCACGGGATCGCACCGCAAAAATGGTTCCGATCAACATCAGTATAAACGTGCCGTGCATCACCGCGGTGAAAGGGCCTTCCTGTCCGCCGGCGACCGATAGAAGCAAAAAGTTCTGCAGCCCATCCCCCAGCACCGCCCCCACGATACTTCCTGCAGCCAGGTACCCGGCTATTTCGTATTGGACGTTCCCCTCCTGCCGCTGGCGCAGCAGTCCGGAAAAACTGGTCCCGATCATGAAGCTGAGGCTGCTCCCGACGGCCACTTCGTAGCGGATTCCCAACACCACGTTCAGCAGCGGCACGATGAGAAATCCGCCTCCGACTCCAAAAAAACCGGTCAGCATCCCCACTAGCATCCCCAGCGCCAAAAGCGCCAAGAATAGGCTCGGTCCCTCAAGCCCCGCCTCCAGGGGCGGGGAGATAATCCGCACGAGTTCGGTCCAATCCATCAGCTGCCCCGGCTCCGTCGGTCGAACTTTCCAAAAACAAAATGCACAAACCCGCCCCAGAGAACGGGCACCGCGATAAACAACGCTGTGGCTACTATTTTTTCCATAAATCCTAACCGATCGCTCTCTGGATCTCCGCCACCTTGTCCAACCGTTCCCAGGAAAAACTATCCCTACCGAAATGGCCGTAAGCCGCGGTTTTTTCATACATCGGTCGTAAAAGGTCCAAGTCCCTAATAATTCCCGCCGGGGTCAGATCAAAAACCTTCGGTATCATCTCTTCGATCCGCTCCTCCGGCACCGAAGCGGTCTGAAAAGTCTCCACCATCACCGACACCGGTTGGGGTACGCCTATTGCGTAAGCCAGTTCCACCTCACACCGATCACACAAGCCTGCGGCGACGATATTTTTGGCGATATACCTGGCCATATACGCCGCTGAACGGTCCACTTTGCTCGGGTCCTTGCCGCTGAAGGCCCCGCCGCCGTGGCGCCCCATGCCCCCATACGTGTCCACTATGATTTTCCTTCCGGTCAAGCCCGAATCCCCCTGCGGGCCGCCGGTGACGAAGCGCCCGGTGGGATTGATAAAGTATTTCGTCTCATCATCCAGAAGGCCAATATCTCCCAAAACCGGACAGATCACATACTTTTTCAGATCGTGCTCAATCTGTTCGTTGGAGACCCCGGGATTATGCTGATGACTCATCACCACCGTGTCTATTCGCTTCGGCATCTCGTTTTCGTATTCAATGGTGACCTGGCTTTTGGCGTCGGGCCGCATCCAGGTCAACTGTCCGGATTTTCGCACTTCCGCAGCTCTCATCAAGAGTTTATGCGCAAACATGATCGGCGCCGGCATCAGCTCCTCGGTCTCCCGGCACGCGTAACCAAACATCATGCCCTGATCTCCGGCTCCCTGCTCCTTGAACGGATTCTTGCTCGCGTCCACGCCCTGGGCGATGTCCTGCGACTGAGAATGGATGGTGTCCATCACCGCCATCGCCTCGTAATCGAGCCCGTACTCCGCCCGGTCGTAACCGATTCTTTTCACCACTCCACGGGCCACATCCTGGAGATTCACGTAAGTTTCCGTGGTTATTTCCCCTCCCACCAGGACCATGCCGGTGGTGGTGAAGGTTTCACAGGCGACGTGGCTGGCGGGGTCATCGCGCAGGCAGGCGTCCAGCACCGCGTCAGAGATCTGGTCGCAGATTTTATCGGGATGGCCTTCGCTCACCGACTCGGAGGTAAACAAAAACTTTCTACTTCGCATTTCAGTGCTCCTTGGGTAAGAATAGCGATGATATCATATGATAGGAAAAAAAATAATTCAAACTAGTTTATTGACAATTGGTGTTAATAAGTGGATTAAATATAAGAATGTAAAAGAAAAAAGCTACGGAAATATAATTCAAAATCTTTATTATTCTTAATTACTGTGCTATTTTAAACATAGATTAGTTATCAACACCAATTTCCTTAAAACTGATATGAGTTTGAGTTGTTTTATCAAATACATCAAATCCCCCTATTCCTGTGATTCAGGTGAAAAACCACAAAAAGTCGAACCTGGAGCTCCTCTAAACAAAGAGGATTTCCATATAGAAATACACACAGACAAGAAATCAGATCTCGAAGTACCCTTGTTAGGGCCGATTAGGAAAAAGAGCGATTGACTATGAGCCTTGGAACTACTCAAAAATGAACTAAAGTGCAGAGGATGAAAAACGATGGACTACATTTTCCTGATACTGAGCGCTACGATAATGCCCTTTTTTGCCAACCTTCTGTTGATGAGCATTCTTTTGAAGGTGGGACACTATTACGAATGGTACGACGAAATCGACGAGCGCAAGGTACATACGGGTAATATCCCGCGGATCGGGGGTATCGGGATTTTTTGGACATCGGTGCTGTCGATTGTGCTGTTTTTATTCATCGCCAAGAACACTCAGCTGATGGATACAATTTTTCAACGACAGTATCTATCGGTGATCATCGCCTGCGTGCTGATCCATTTGGTGGGGCTGTTGGATGATTTCAAGAATCTGCGTCCGCATTACAAATTGTTGGCCCAGGTAGGAGCGGCGTTGATTTTTATCGGGGCCGGGAACTCCTTTCAGCAGGTGTTTATTCCGATATTGGACAGGAGTGTGGAGCTTGGAGTAATGGGACCGGTGGTGAGCTTTTTGTGGATCATCGGGGTGACCAACGCGATCAATTTGATCGACGGGATCGACGGTTTGTCGGGCTCGCTATCGGGTGTCGCGGCGCTCTATTTTGGCCTGGCGGCGGTATCGGTGGGGAATTATCCGGCGGCGATCGTGTCGATGGCGATTTTGGGCGCGCTGTTGGGCTTTTTATTTTTTAATTTTCCTCCGGCGAAGATTTTTATGGGCGACTCGGGGAGCCTGTACATCGGATTTTCCATGAGTATACTGCCGATTTTGGTTTTTCAGTCCTCCAATCCGTCCTACGCGCTGCCCTATGGGGCGACATTGTTAGTGATACCGATTTTGGACACGCTGGCGGCGATCATCCGACGGCGGCGGCGGAAGCAGCCCTTTCACACGCCCGACAAGCAGCATCTGCACCACAAACTGCTGACCTTCGGCTATTCCAACCATACGATCCTGGTGATTTTGACCGGAGCGTCGACCTTTATCGGGTATTTTGCCTTTCTGTGGGTGCGGGTCGGGACGCCGATCACGACGTATGTTTTGACATTTCTGTGGGTAACGGTGCTGTTCTTCTTTTTGGTGCTGCACTATATCAACAAAAAAGTTAGACTTCAGCAGCAAAAAGACAGAATGGCTTGATGGAGGGCCGCCGCAGGACAGCCAAGCGGCAATATAGAAAAAAACCGGCCGCAGCGCCAAGGTAACGCGGGTAGGGCCGGTTTTTTCATCTTCAGAAAATAAAAATTAACGCTGTCGGTTGTTGCCGCGATAGATGATGCGTACTCTTTTGTAGAGACCGTCGCCTTCGCTCTTGGTCTCGATCTCGTGCATCTCACTGAGGGCCGTGTGGACCAAGCGGCGTTCAAAGGGGTTCATCGGATCGAGGAGACGGGATCGCTTGCTGCGGCGGACTTCACCGGCGGTACGGCGGGCGTTCCGGATGATGTTGTCCTCATGACGGCTGCGGTAGTCTTCGGCGTCGATGACCACCCGTCGGCCCTCGTCTATTCGTCCGGCGTAAATATTTGCCAAAAGTTGAATAGAGTCGAGGTTTTTGCCCTTTTTTCCAATCAAAATAGCTGAGTGCTCAGATTCGATGTTGAAACCAACTTTTCGCCCGTCCCTGTAACTAATGCTGGCGCGGCTGGGATAACCCATTCTGGAGGTGAGTGTCTGGATGAAGTCGATCATCTTCTCTTCGAACTCGTTCTGGGGTTCCGGGTCGGTGCTGCGGGCCGGCTTGACCTGCTCAGTTGTAAACTGATGAGGCTTGGGGCGGTCAGCATCCTTTCTGGGCGCCGAAACTTCATCATCTTCAATGTAGACTTTTATTCTGACATTGCCTTTTTTGAATAAACCGCCTTTAGTGGCTTCAACTATCTCGACATCGAAATGTTCGCGGTCGAGGTTCAGCGCTTGAACCGCGTTGTCGATAGCCTCCTTTTCCGATTTTCCTTCAAATTCTCTTATCATATCTTTCTCCTTGAAAGGAACTATTAGTCGTTTTTCACTTCAGGATCGGCGCCTCCCGGGAACGAAGCTGCCCGGCAGAGACCCCCGAGGAGGGCTTGCCGGGGCTATCTCGCTATTTCTTCTTCCGTTTTCCGCCGCCTTTTCCACGCGCCGGGGTCTGTTTGCTTTTCGTCGCCGCTGGGGCTGCGGTCTTTCGAGCGGCCGGTGATCCGGAGCCTCCGGTAGAAGCTTCCGCGGCTGCCTGTACCTTCGCCCTATGCTTGCCGACGAGCTTCTGCTGGATGATCGTCAAAAAGTTGGTCACGATCCAGTAGACCAGCAGTCCCGAAGGAGCGTTGTACAGCACCACAAAGAGGAAAACAGGCATGAAGTAGGTCATCATCTTCATGCTGCTCTGCTGACTACCCGAGGCGCTGGGGTTTTGCATCATTTTTGTTGAGAAAACCATAGTCAGCGCGAAAAGAATCGGCAAGAGGTGCACCTCGTCGCCGAGGAAGGGCAGTGAGAAGGGAAGGTTAAAGATCGTCTCCGGCCCCGACAGGTCGGTGATCCATCCAGGAATAAAGGTCGCACCGCGAAGGTCGAAGTGCTTGTTCAGCAATCCGTAGAGAGCGATAAAAACCGGCATCTGCAGCAAAAGGGGCAAACAACCGCCGAGGGGGTTGACCCCTTCGGTCTTGTACAGCGCGGCCATCTCCTGGTTCAGCTTCTGCGGATTGTCCTTGTACTTCGTCCGCAGCTCCTGCATCTTGGGATTGAGCGCCTGCATCTTGCTGGTAGACTCGTAACTCTTGTGGGTAAAGGGATAGAGTATGCCCTTGATCACAAAAGTCAGAATGATGATCGCCACACCCCAGTTGGGAACTATCGAGTGAAAAAGGATCAGCAGTCTCTTCAGGATCCACTCGAGCCATCCCAGAATCGCCCCGGTGTCCATCACCTCTTCCAGGTGGAGGTTGCTGGTGTTGAATCCGTTTTCCTCCGGGTCGTTGTACCGGGTCAGCTCCCGCGACAATTTCGGACCGACGTAGAATTGGTATACGTCCTCGTTGCGGCTGCTGCGGATCATAGGCCGACTGAGAAACATCCGGCTGGCAACGTTCATCCCCTCGACGGGCTTTTCGGAAAAGGTGATTCGGTACTGAGTGGCGTCAGGGATGGCAATGACGGTGAAGTATTTTCCCAACAGCGCTGCCCATGTCACTCGATCGTCGATCACGAGCTCGCCGTCGCTCAGCTTCAGATTGTCGCGGTGGCCCTCGGCATACTTGTAGTAACGACGGTATTCGTAACGTCCGTCCAGCTCCTCAAACTTCGGCCCGATCTGCGGTCCGTAACTCAGGCTGTAGGAAAAGCCCTCGAAGTCCAGCGGCGGGTAGGCGTTGACGCTGTTTTCTATGGCGATCCTTAATTCAAAAAGGTAATCCTGCGGTTTGAACACGAATCGTTTTTTCAAGGTAAAAGGTACCATCTCGCCCTGCTGGTTGGGCACGGCAAAATCTCGGTAAAACTCTACCGTGTTGCCGTCGATCCGCCGGACGTGAAAAACCGCGTCCACCGGGTCCGAATAGGCC
>DSBN01000082.1 GCA_011046055.1 Sediminispirochaeta sp.
TCCGGGCCATGTTCCCCCCGGCGATGGTCACCGCCATGGTCTCCCCGATGGCCCGGGAAATGCCCAGAATAAAAGCCGAGATGATCCCCGAGAGGGCCGCCGGAACCACTACGGTGACCGTCACCTGAAACTTCGTCACCCCCAATCCGTAGGCGGCTTGTCGTAGACTGTCCGGTACCGCCCGCATGGCGTCCTCGCTGATACTGGCAATGGTAGGGATGATCATGATACCCACCACGATGGAGGCACTGAGGACGTTGAAGGTGCTGGTCTGGGGAAGGACCTTCTGAATCAAGGGGGTAATGTAGACCAAGGCGAAGTAGCCGTAGACCACCGTGGGAATTCCCGCCAGCACTTCGAGCGCCGGCTTGAGGAGCCTCCGTACCCCCGGGCGGGCGTACTCGCTCAAGTATATCGCCGCAAGAACACCGATCGGTATGGCTATAAGCGAGCTGGCCAGGGTAAAGGTCAGGGTACCGCTGATCAGCGGGAGTATACCGAACTCCACCGGTTTGATAGTGGGACTCCACCTGGTTTTGCCGAAAAAGTCGAGGATCGACACCTGTCCGAAGAAGACCACCGACTCTTCCAATAAAACCAACACGATACCCAAGGTGGTGAGCACCGAGACGAGGGCGAAAAAGAAAAACACCGCCCCCACGGCGTGCTCTTTCATGTCTACTCGCAGCTCTTTTTTTATGTTCAAAACCGCACTACTCCCCTTCAGTCATAGGTCCTTGATCTACGAAAAAATCGGTCTCACGGAGACCGGGCCTTCTCCCGACTCCGCGGACCACCTTTTTTTTTAATCTGAAATTGGCCTACCGCGCCGCCTTCACCGCCTCTTCGAACTTGGCCAGGTTCTGCTCCACATCCGCCTTGGTCATCGGAACATAGCCGATCTCCTTGATCATTTCGTCGCCGGTCCTCTCCAGATAGAAGCGCACGAACTCCACCACTTCGGGTCTGTCCAGAGCATTGTCCGCCACGTAGATGAACAGAGGGCGAGAGAGCACGTAGTCTCCGGCTTTGGCGCTTTCGATGGAGGGCATTACCCCATTGACCTTCAGAGCCTTGATGATGTCTTTATTCTCCAGGTAGTAAGCCATACCGAAATAACCCATGGCCGAAGTCGATCCGCTGACCGCCTGCACAATGGTGTTGTCCTGCTCGGTCCCCTGGTAGTCGCTGCGAGAGGCGCCGCCCTCGCCGACAACCTCTTCGGTGAAGAAGTCGAAAGTCCCCGAGGCGGAGGTGGGTCCGTAGAGCTCTATCTCGGTGTCGGGCCAGGAGGGGTCCACGTCGCTCCACTTGCGGGCCGGATTCTCAGGACGCCATATATGGGCCAGCTGCTCGATGCTGATCTCGTCGGCGGGAAAGTCTTTGTTGACCACCACGGTGACCGCGTCGATTCCGACCTGGAACTCCAGCGGCTTTATGCCGTTGGCCCGGGCGGCTTCGAGCTCCTCCTCTTTGATCGCTCGGCTGGCGTTGTTGATCACGGTGCTGCCGGGGATGAAGAAGTTTTTGAAGCCGCCGCCGCTGCCGGTGGACTGAATCGGGATCTCCACCGCCGGGTGCAGGGCGCTGAACTCCTCGGCCATGGCAATCGTCACCGGATAGACCGTCGAACTGCCGGCGATTTTGATCGAACCGCTGAGCTCAGCGTCTCCAGCGGCCTCCTGACTACCGCCGGCGAAAAGCAGGGCGGCGGCCATCAACATCAAACTGACGAACAAGAAAGTTTTTTTCACGATAATCTCCTTGAAAAATTATGATGGCTCTAATATCCACCTCTTATATGAGCTTTTGATTCGGAGCGTGTGAGAAGTTTTTCATTTTTTGATGAGAAAAAGATTATAAAAATGTTTGTTTTTCGTTAGCTTCGCCCGTCGCGGGCGGTACACGTACGCATAAAAACCGTAGTTTCTGGTTTTTCAAGTTATGCCCTTCACAAATCAGATTCAGCCGTTATACCATAAGCATATGTACACACTCAGCTTTTTTCACTACCACCTCGAAACCGGAGGCATCACCCAGGTACTCTCCTCCTCTATCAGGTCCATGTTTCAAGAAGCTCCGGAGGAGTTCGAAGTACGGATCGTCTGCGGCAGAAAGGAGGGGAGCGAGCAGTTTATGACCAGACTGCGAGAGGAGCTTCCCGAGGCCTTCTCTCAACGGCGGATAAGCTGCGAGCTGGTCGAGGAGATCGACTACAGCTCGAGAATGGAGAGCCCCCCAGAGGTGGCGAGCCTGAAAAGAAAGCTCTACCAGAGCTTCTCCGATAGCATCTGGTGGGTGCACAACTACCATATTGGAAAAAATCCGGAGTTCACCCTGGCTCTGCTGGAGCTGGCCGAGGAACATCCCGAGCAAAAGATACTGTTTCACATCCACGACTTCCCCGAAAGCGGACGTTTTGAGAACCTCCAGAAGAACCGCCGAGTCATCCGCCGCTCTCTGTACCCGAACCTCCCCAACGTGGGCTACATAGTGATCAACCACCGGGACTTCGACATCCTGCAAGAGGCGGGGATCCCCGAATCCCGTCTCTTTCTGCTGAACAACCCGATAGACGCGAAAGACGGCGAATACGTCGACCTGTGGAAGGTGCACGACAAAATCAACCGCTGGGCCGCCGACAACACCTTCTCCTGGCAGGAGGGGGGCAAGCTCATCCTCTGTCCGGTGAGAAGCATCCGACGGAAGAATCTGCTCGAGTCGGCGGCGATCAGCGCGATCGTCGAGAGCCCGGTCAACCTCCTGATCACCCTGCCGGGCGTCTCCGAACAGGAAAGGGACTATTCGGACCTCCTGCAGCGGGCCTTCGAGGAGGGACTGGTCTCCGGAGCCTGGGGGGTGGGCCGACGACTCGACGAGTTCGAGACCAGCTTCAAGGAGCTCAGCCACGCGGCGGACCTGGTGCTCTCCTCTTCGATCCAGGAGGGCTTCGGCTACCTCTTCATCGATTCCCTGCTCTGGGGGGTTCCACTTCTGGCTCGTGATCTCTCGGTCATCAAGGGAATTAAAAAGCTCTTCGACCCTCAGTCGAGCCACTTCTACCCCTCATTCTTGCTCACCCTCGACGGACCGCGGAAAGCAGTGCTGGGGAACCTCTACAGGGAGTACCTGGAAGGGCTGCGGGGACTCCTGAGACCAGATTTTCTCAACCCCCTTTTCTACGAGGTAGAGCAGATCCTGGCCCCGGAGAAGATCGATTTCTCCTTCCTCACCCCGGAACTGCAGTACGAGACTCTTCAGAGACTGGCCGAGTCATCTTCTTTTCGCGAGCAGCTGCGGAATGAAAACGCCGAGCTCGCCGCCAACGCGGAAAACCTGCTGCGAGGCCCTCAAGTCAAGGGCAGGGAAAAAGTCCGCTCCCTCTTCGGCCCGAAGGCACACGTCGCGAAGATAAAGGATATTTTAGAGTTTTTTGTGAAAGGCGTGGAGAAAAATCGAACCCCAACGGAAGAAAATCCGCCGGAGGAGATGAGAATCGACGAAAAAGTGCTGCGCTCGTTCAGTCATATCGACTATTTTCGGCCCCTGTACTTCAAATGAAACGATTACGCGATTTTTTTGCGACGTATCTTATTTTTATTGTTAGCTTAGTATTTTTATAATTTTATCCATCACATTTTATAAAATACCAGGTATTTTATTCCAGTACTCATTCCCAACCTTGTACGATAAGGGCAAATAGGATATACTACAATGCAAATAGCCGTATTCGGCTATTTGCATTGTTTCGCCTGCCGCGTAGCGGCATACGAAATTGGAATCCAACATTCTATCAAAATTAAAGGGATGCAATATGTCAGAAAAGAAGATGGTTACTATTGACGGCAACACCGCCGCCGCTTACGTCGCACACGCGACCAACGAGGTTTGCGCGATCTATCCGATCACTCCCTCCTCCCCTATGGGCGAGTTGTCGGATCAGTTCTCCGCAAATGGACAATCCAACATCTGGGGAACTATCCCCGAAGTAGTAGAACTGCAATCCGAGGCCGGCGCCTCAGCATCGGTACACGGAGCTCTGCAAACCGGAGCTTTGACCACCACTTTTACCGCCTCCCAGGGACTCCTGTTGATGATCCCCAACATGTACAAAATAGCCGGAGAGCTCACCTCCACTGTTTTTCACATCGCCGCCCGTGCGGTAGCCTCCCAGGCACTGTCGATCTTCGGAGACCACACCGACGTGATGGCCACCCGATCGACCGGTTTCGCCCAGCTTGCCTCGGCAAACATCCAGGAGGTCATGGACAACGCGCTGATCGCCCAAGCGGCAACCCTCGAAGCTCGAGTTCCCTTTCTGCACTTCTTCGACGGGTTCCGCTCCAGCCACGAGATACAGAAGGTGGAAGAGGTCCCCTACGACGTGATGCGGGAGATGATCGACGTCGAACTGGTGCACGCCCACCGAATGCGCTCGATGAACCCGGAGAAACCGGTCATCCGCGGCACCAGCCAGAACCCGGACGTCTTCTTCGCCGCCCGGGAGACGGTCAACAAGTACTACGAAGCCGCCCCCGCCATCGTCCAGAAGGCGATGGACAAGTTCGCCAAACTCACCGGACGTCAGTACCACCTCTTCGACTACGTCGGGGCTTCCGACGCCGAGAGAGTGGTTGTTTTGATGGGCAGCGGCGCCGACACCATGGAAGAGACCGTGGAGTACCTCACCAAGCAGGGCGAGAAGGTCGGTGTCATCAAAGTGCACCTGTACCGCCCCTTCAGCGCCAAGGACTTTGTCGGAGCGCTGCCGAAGACGGTTAAATCCATCGCCGTCCTCGACCGGACCAAGGAAGCCGGCGCCATGGGCGAGCCGATGTATGAGGATGTCCGCACCGCCATCGGCGAGATGATGGAGACCGAGGGCTGCCAGCTCAAGAGCTACCCGAAGATCGTCGGCGGTCGTTACGGACTGGGCTCCAACGAGTTCAACCCGGGAATGGCCAAAGCCGTTCTGGACAACCTCAAGGAGAAGGAACCCAAGAACCACTTCACCATCGGTATCCACGACGACGTGACCAATTCGAGCCTCGAGTGGGACGAGGAGTTCTCCACCGCATCCAAGGACGTGACCCGAGCCATGTTCTACGGCCTCGGTTCGGACGGTACCGTCGGAGCGAATAAAAACTCGATCAAGATCATCGGCGAGGCCACCGACAACTACTGTCAGGGCTACTTCGTCTACGACTCCAAAAAGGCCGGCGCCACCACCATTTCTCACCTCCGCTTCGGCAAGGACAGAATCAAGAGCACCTACCTGATTCAGAAGGCCAACTTCCTGGCCTGTCACAAGTTCAGCTTCCTCGAGCGCTACGATATGCTCAAGAACGCCGAAAAGGGCGGAGTCTTCCTGTTGAACTCGCCCTACAACAAGGACGAAGTATGGGAGAACATCCCCGTGGAAGTGCAGAAGCAGATCATCGACAAAGAGCTCGAGTTCTACGTCATCGACGCCTTCAAAATCGCCGACGCCGCGGACATGGGCACCCGTATCAACGTCGTCATGCAGACCGCCTTTTTCAAGATCTCCGGTGTGCTGCCCGAGGAGCAGGCCATCGATCTGATCAAGAAATACATCAAAAAGACCTACTCCAAAAAGGGTCAGGACATCGTCGACAAGAACATCAAAACCATCGACATGGCCCTGGCGGCCGTGGAGAAGGTGGACTATCCCAAGACCACCAAGGGCGATCACCATATGATCCAGATCATCCCCGATGACGCTCCGGACTTCGTCAAAGAGGTCACCGGCGAGATCATCGCCGGACGCGGAGAGAAGATCGCGGTCTCCAAGCTCCCCGACGACGGCACCTACCCCTTGGGCACCACCAAATACGAGAAACGAAACATCGCGGAGAAAATACCCGTCTGGGACCCCGAGACCTGTATCCAGTGCGGCGACTGCTCGGCGGTCTGTCCCCACGCGGTCATTCGCATGAAGATGTACGACCCGAAGCATCTGGAGAAAGCTCCGGCCACCTTCAAGAGCATCGACGCCAAGGGCAAGCAGTTCGATGGACTGAAGTTCACCATCCAGGTCTCCCCGGAGGACTGTACCGGTTGTGGAGCCTGTGTGAATATCTGCCCGGCCCACAAGAAGGTCAACGGCGAGAAGACCGACGAGAAGGCTCTGGTCCTCGAACCGCAGCTGCCCCTGCGCGAGCCGGAAGCCGAGAACTGGGACTACTTCCTCAGCATCCCCGACTTCGACCGCTCCAAGCTGAACCTGCAGACCACCCTTGGCTCTCAGCTGCTTCGACCGCTGTTCGAGTTCTCCGGCGCCTGTGCCGGCTGTGGTGAGACTCCCTACGTCAAACTGGTCAGCCAGTACTTCGGCGACCGGGCGATCATCGCCAACGCCACCGGCTGTTCCTCCATCTACGGAGGCAACCTCCCGACTACGCCCTACGCTTCTCGGAACGACGGACGCGGCCCCACATGGTCGAACTCCCTGTTCGAAGACGCCGCCGAGTTCGGTTACGGTATGCGTCTGGCCAGTGACCGCAACATGGAGTACGCCAAAGAGCTGCTCGACCGACTGATCAAAGAGGGAGCCGACGGTGTAGATCCGGAGATCCTCAAAAAGCTCCGGGACAATCCCCAACGGGAAGAGACGGAGATCGAGAACCAGCGGGAGTGGAAAGACCAAGTGGTCGCCGCCGCGGAGAAGAGCAACAACAAACTGCTCAAAGAACTCGTTTCGGTAGGAGACTACCTGGTACGCCGCTCGGTGTGGATCTTCGGTGGTGACGGCTGGGCCTACGACATCGGCTACGGCGGTCTGGACCACGTACTGGCCTCCGGTCGGGACGTAAACGTCCTGGTAATGGACACCGAGGTCTACTCCAACACCGGCGGTCAGATGTCCAAGGCTACTCCCACCGGCGCCATCGCCAAGTTCGCCGCCGGCGGAAAGGGCATCAGCAAGAAGGACCTGGGTATGATGGCCATGTCCTACGGCTACGTCTACGTGGCTCAGGTGGCTATGGGGTACAACCGTATCCAGACCCTCCGGGCACTGCGCGAGGCCGAGGCCTACAAAGGACCTTCCATCGTCATTGCCTACAGCCACTGTATAGCCCACGGCATCGATATGATGAAGGGGATGGATCAGCAGAAAAAAGCGGTCACCAGCGGCATCTGGCCCCTGTACCGGTACAATCCCGAGCTGGTCGACCAGGGCAAAAACCCCTTCAAGCTCGACAGCAAGGACCCCTCTTCGGATATCGAGGAGTACATCTACAACGAGGTTCGTTACAAGAGCCTGCGCAGCATCAACCCCGAACGGGCCGAAGAGCTCCTGGGCAAGATCAAAAAAGACGTCGACCGCAAGTGGAAAGAGTACAAGTACATCGCGGATCGGCCCTTCTAAGTGTTCTGATACACTGTATTCTGATACATTTACAGCCGCCCTTCGGGGCGGCTTTTTTTTTGTCCGATGGAGGGGGAAGAGGTATAAGCCTCCCCCCATTAGCCTCAGATCAGCCGCTTGGCCCACTTCTGGATGCGCGGCCTCTCCGCCAGATCCATCAGCCAGCTCTCGGCCACCCTCTTGTTCATCAAGGATATGGTGGGAAAGGAGTGCTGCATCATCACTATATCA
>DSBN01000024.1 GCA_011046055.1 Sediminispirochaeta sp.
GAATAAATATTAACCTACTATAAGCAGTATCGACTTGGGAGTTCATAAAGATTAATCTACGAAGAACCTGTCGAGATTTCAGGGATTATACGAATGGAAGTCGAACCTAAAAAGCTATACCGTAACAAAGTAGCAAGAGCTTGTCCGTCTCTCCTTTTTCCCGTACAATCGGCTCCGGGGGCTGCTATGCTGCGAGAACTCTGGGAGCTGTTCGCGATTTTTTTCAGGATCGGTCTGTTTTCCATCGGCGGGGGCTATGTGATGCTGCCGATGCTGCGTCGGGAGATGGTGGAGACCCGCCGATGGCTCAGCGACGAGGAGCTGCTGAACTACTACGCCATCGGGCAGGCGACCCCGGGCATTATCGCGATAAACACCGCCACCTTCGTGGGCTACAAACGGCGGGGCGTACCCGGGGCGATCGCGGCCACCGCCGGGATGGTGGGCTCCTCGTTGATCATTATCACGGTGATCGCCATGTTTTTCGCCCGGATGCAGGAGAACCCGGTGGTGCAGCGGGCCTTTCAGGGGGTCCGGGTCGCCGTGGCGATGCTGCTGAGCTTCACCGTCTTTTCCCTGATCCGCAAGACCTCCAAGGGGCTCGGGGCGCTGCTGGTGACCGGCGCCGCCTTCGTCGCCGTGGCCTTGTTCGACCTCTCGCCGATACCCGTGCTGATTGTGGCGGGTATTATCGGAGTGCTCGCCTTCGGCAAAAAGCCTGAACAAGGCGATAAAAGCGAGGTACGGCGATGAGCTTGCTCTATATTTTTATCGCCTTTTTCAAAATCGGGCTGTTCACCATCGGCGGCGGGCTGGCAGCGATCCCCCTGCTGCGGGAGGAGCTGGTCAAGGGCGGCTGGGTCACCAGCGCCGAGTTCATCGATATGCTCGCGGTCAGTCAATCGACCCCGGGGCCGATCGGAATCAACATGGCCACCTACGCCGGCTTCAAGGCCGCCTCCTTCGTCGGCTCGCTCTGTGCAACCGCCGGGATGGTGGCTCCTTCGCTGATCATCATCGTGCTGATCGCCCGGTTTATGCGGCACTTCGACGACCATCCGGTGGTGCAGGGCGTCCTGGCGGGTATTCGTCCGGCGGCGGTGGGCTTGATCGCCGCGGCGGCCTGGTTTGTGCTGGCCAACTCGCTGTTTATTCTGGAGCAGTTCCCCGACGGGGTCTGGCTCGACCTTCGGGCGCTGGGGCTCTTCGCGGTGCTCGCCCTGCTCTACTGGAGGACCAAGGCCTACCCCGTGTATTACATCGTCGCCGGGGGGCTGGCGGGGATCTTTCTTTTTTAAAAAACTGATCAGAATCAAAGACTCCGGCGGGTGTAGAGCTGGTGGTAGTAACCCTCCCGATCCATCAGTTCCTGGTGGCTGCCCTCTTCGACAATCCGTCCCTGGCGCATCACGTATATTTTGTCCACGTTGCGCACGGTGGAGAGACGGTGGGCGATGATGATGGTGGTGCGGTTCTCCGAGAGGCGGAACATCGCCTCCTGGATCAGGGACTCCGACTCGTTGTCCAGGGCACTGGTGGCCTCGTCGAAGATGAGAAAGGGCGGGTCCTTGAGAAAGACCCGGGCGATGGCGATCCGCTGCTTCTGCCCTCCCGAGAGCTTGACCCCCCGTTCACCCACCTCCGTCTCGAAACCTTCGGGCAGGCTCTGGATAAAGTCGTAGATATTCGCCCGCCGGGCGGCCTCGACCATCAGCTCCTCCCCCGCCTCGGGATCGCCGTACATAATGTTTTCGCGGATGGTGGCGTCGAAGAGAAAGACGTTCTGCTGCACCAGACCGATCTGCTCGCGCAGGGAGTGCTGGCTGAGCTCGGCGACCCGGTGGCTGCTGATGGATATCTCGCCTTTTTGCGCTTCGTAAAAACGGGGAATAAGCGAGACCACGGTGCTCTTTCCCGCCCCGGACTCGCCGACGATGGCGACCTTCCGTCCGAAGGGGACCTGGAGGTTGATATTTTGCAGGACCCACTCCGGGGAAGAGTCGTAGCGAAACCATAGGTGAGAGAACTCCACGCTGCCCCCCCGCAGATCGACGGAGCGGGCGGTGGGTCCGTCGGTGATATCCGGCTGGATATCCATTATCTCGACGAAGCGTTCGAAGGCGGCGCTGCCCTGCTGGAGCTGCTCGTTGAAGTTGATCAGTCGGTCGATGGGGTGGAGGATGATGCCGATGTAGAGGACGAAGGAGAGCAGGTCGTAGGTCTCCACTACGCCGTGGAGGATCAGAATCACCCCGCCGCCGACGACCACCAGGTAGTAGAAGTCCCGCAGAAAGTGGACCACCGAATGGAAGCCTGCCATGATGCTGTAGGCGTCCTCCTTGGCGTGGCGGAAGGTGGTGTTGGATTCGTGGAACTTCTCCTCCTCCAACCATTCGTTGGCGAAGGCCTTGACCTCCCGGATTCCCTGGACCGAGTTTTCCACGGTGCTGTTGATTTCGGCGATCTCCTTGCGCACCCGCCGAAAACCGCGGCGCATTTTCCCCCCGAAAATCATCCCCCAGATGAGCATGAAGGGAAAGGGGATGAGCGAGATCAGCGCCAGCGCCGGGCTGAATGCGAACATAAAACCGTAGGCGCCTAGGATCACCATCAGCGAGATCAGCAGGTCTTCCGGAGCGTGGTGGGCCACCTCGGCGATGAGGTTCAGGTCGTTGGAGATCCGCGACATGATATGGCCGGTCTTGGTGTTGTCGAAGTAGGTGAAGGAGAGCTTCTGGATGTGACGGAAGATGTCCCGGCGCATATCGGTCTCGATCCGTACCCCGAGAATGTGGCCCCATTTGATCCGGGTGTAGTTGAAGACCAGCGTCAGCAGGTAGATCAGGGTCATCAGGCCCAGGGACCAGGTGATTTTGGCCACATCCTGGTTGGGGATGTGCAGTCGCAGGAGGTTGCGGGTCAGGTAGGGGAAAAAAATGGTCACCACCGACATCGCGGTGGCCACGAACATGTCCAGGAGAAAGAGCGGCAAGTGGGGTTTGTAGTAAGCGACGAATCTTTTGAGCATAGCACACTACTATAATCCCTGGGGCGCTTCGTGACAATACGCGCCGGGATCGGAAATGAACACGCATAGCTGTTGGAAAAAAAAGCGGCGGGGAGTGCCCGCCGCTTTTTGACTTGGGTGTCGATCTTACTTCACTTTGACTTCGATCTGTTTGCGCTTCTTCTCTTCCTTCTTGGGCAGGGTGAGGGTTAATACTCCGTTCTTCATTTCGGCGCTGCTCTTGTCGGGGTCCACCGTGTCCGGCAGGGTGATACTGCGCTGGAAGCTGCCGCTCCAGGATTCACGATGGTAGTACTCGCCGTTTTTTTCCTCTTTGGAGTCCTTTTTCTCCCCCTTGATGGTCAGGCTCTGTCCGGAGATGGAAATGTCCAGATCGTCCTTCTCCACACCGGGCAGATCGCAGCGTACCTCGATGTTGTCGTCGTTGTCCCGTACGTCGACGGCCGGGGTGAAGCCGTTGTCGAAGAGTCCCCCCTGCTCGGACCAGCCCCAAAGGTCACGGTCGAAGATGCGGTTTATTTCGTTTTGGAGATACTCGAAGGGGTCGTACCGTCGGGCGGGAGTACCTCTGTCCTTGCGTTTGATCAATCCGTTCATAGCCTACCTCCTTACTCTAGTGTGGCGTTTATCTTATCTTTCATTAATAATGCAGCAAAAAATGTGCCAAAACAAGTGCCGGACACCGAGGTGAATAAAATCTTATATTAAAAAAAGATAGCTGTGTCCAGTCCGCCGCGTTGATACCGAAGGAGTCTTTGTGTGTGGGTCAAAAAGAAACAGCCGCAGCGGCGAAAAATCGGCGGATTGTTTATTTTTTACTCAATCCGAAGAGGTATTTCCCACCGGCTGGTCACCGGCTTCTCCCCGTCTCACCAGGCCCATGATCACAAAAGCGGCGAACATACACAGCGAAGCGGCCAGAAAAATGATTCGCGCCCCAAACAGGTCGCGCAGAGCTCCGGTAATACCTGGGGCGATGATCCCCGCCGCCTGGGAAAAGAAGTAGTACAGCCCGGTGTATATGCCCATGTTGCGGAAGGTGGCCATCTGCCAGAGCATCGGGAAGGAGTTGGTCACCACGGAGACCCAAAAAATGCCAAACAGAAAGAGCAGTACCCAGAACAGGATGAAGGTGAGCTTGTGGGACAGGCCGAGAGCCCCGGTGACCGGGTAGTGCAGGTAGAGCAGAAGGGTCAGCCCCGTCAGGACCGCCAGAGATAGGCGGATGGTCCTGCGGCGACCGACCCCGTGGGCCACCACCCCCGAGGGAATGGCGAAGAGGGCGTAGGCGATACCCACCATTCCCGCCGACAGCGCCGCGGTGCCGGGCTTCAGACCGAGAAATTCGACTCCGTAGAGCCCGATCCACGGCAGTACTCCCTGGTAGGCGACGAACCACAGCAGCAGGGCAAGCAGGATGTAGAGGGCGCTTTTCTCCTTCGCCCCCAGGATCATCTTCAGCGATTTCAGCACCGGCGGGTGCTCCTCTTCTCCGGATCCATCTACGGAGCTGCGGGCCGCGCTTTTCTCCCGGACGAAGGCGAAGAGCATCACCGTGGCCAGTACCACCAGTACCGCCGAGATCAGGAAGGGAAGGGTCCCGATGTAGGGGTTGCGCCCTCCGGGAAAGGGTATCAGGGTGTCGCCGAAGAGCGGCAGAGTGATGTTCACGTCGTAGAGTCGGGCCAGTACCACCGTGCCGGTGATCGCCGCTATTCCACCCATGGTGTTGATCACTCCGTTGGCCTCGGACCTGTACTCGCCGGGGATGATGTCCGGCATCAGCGCCACCACCGGTCCCCGGGCGGCCTGCTTGAAGAGATTCAAAAAAAAGATCACCACGATCAGAAAGCCCAGCGATCGCAGGGCCGCGCCGGGAAGCATGCCGAAGAAGAGAGCGGTTATCGGCAGGGTGACGATGATGTAGGGCATGCGCCTCCCGATGGGGGTACGAGTTTTGTCGGAGAGGGCCGAGACTATCGGGATGAGCATCAGCGCGAAGAGGTTGTCCAGGCCCATGATCAGGCCGATCAGCCCGTCGCGGCGCAAGAAGTTGGACAGAAACATCGGCACGTAGGTGTCGTACAGAGGGTCCATCAAGCCCATGGTAAAAAAGCCCAAACCGATGATGAAAGTTATTCGGTAATACGGTTTCATCGACTTCTCCGTCCCGGTCATACCTACCTCCCGCCTCGTGTATATGTAGGTCACCATAGACGCCGGGAGGGGAAAAGTCAATTGTCGAGAGAATCAGGTGTGCTGCAGACTGCTAAAATCGGAAAAAGCTGTACTTGTTGGTGTAGTAGTTTTCGAAGAAGCTGATCTGTTTTTGCAGGTAGTTGTAGTGGCCTTTTTCCTAGTCGGCCAGGTAGTTGAAGAAGAACTTCAAATCCTGATCTTCGATGTTGTCCGCGGTTTCGCGGTAGAACTTCTCCGATTCGAGTTCCAACTTGATCCCGATGGAGAGAGTGGCCATCTCGAAGTGCTTGTCCGCGATAGTCTGCTTGAACTCTTTGGTGAAGATAGGGCTCTGGGCGTCCTGGAAATCCGCCGGTTTAGGCAGGTCCGGTGGGCTGACTTTCTTGCCCTGGGAGTAGTCCTCGGCCATTTTGACCAGGGTGTCCAGGTGTTTCTGCTCCTCTTGGGCCAGCAATGCGAACTGTTCGCGCGCCTTTTTGTCGCTGGTCTTCTCCGCAGCTGCCTGGTAGAGCTCGCGTCCTTCGATTTCTCCGGAAATTGCCGTCTGAAATGCTTTTTTTAGATCCATAGATCCAAAACTTGTTTTTCTATACTCTAGTAAGTATACAAATCATGTGAGGAAAATGCAAAAAAACGCGTTCTTCCTACAGTGATTTTGCCGTGCTTCTGCACTATACTTCTTAGGAGTTTTGAAATAGTTTCTCATGCCGCTTCGCGGCAACCGAAACAACGAAAATAGCCGGGTACGGCTATTTTCGTAATAGTTTCTCATGCCGCTTCGCGGCAACCGAAACAATGAAAACAGCCGGGTACGGCTCTTTTCATATTAGAGGAGTTAGAAAATTGAGAAAGATAAAATGGACGAAAATTGGATTGGTGCTCGGATTGCTGGTCCTTCTCTCCGGCTGTTTCAGCACCAGTTGGGTGGTGAGTCTCAAAAGCGACGGTTCGGGAATCGTCGAGATGGACTACCGGATAGATCGGCAGGTGATGGGGATGATGATGAGTATGGGTGGAGAAGGAGCGGAGGCGGAGATGCCCCAGAGCAGCGCCGACCTTTTCGATGAAGCGGAGATGCACGATCTGGCCGCCGCGCTGGGCCCGGGGGTTCGTTTTGTTTCCGCCGAGCCGATCGATGACGACAGCGGTTTCTTCCGTTATACGGCGCTCTTTGCCTTTGACGATATAAACGAGCTAAGTATCGATCCGATGGAGGGCGGCCCTCAGTCGGAGGACGAGGGTGGGGCTGCTCCCTACAGGTTCCTCTTCACCCCCGGCGGAACGGCGGAGTTGAAGATCTTGGTCGAACAGGACGAGGAGGAAGAGGAAGAGGTCGAGGAGTGGGGCGAATATGACGAAGAGCCTTCGACGGAGGAGCAGCAGGCCATGGGCGAGATGATGAAGCCCTATTTTCAGAGCATGGCCTTTCTGGTGCAGGTGAAAATAGACGGGCGGATAGTTGAAACCAACGCCAGTCACGTGGATGGCAATATCATCACTCTCTTGGATATGGATATGGGAAAAATTGTCGACAACGACGAGCTGTTTCAAGAGATGTTGGAATCCCCCAATATGCAGGATGATGAGATGGTGGAGAAGCTGTCGAAGGCCGGCATTCGGGTGGAGAGCCGGGAAGAGGTCTCGGTCAGGTTCAGATAGACAGCCGAAGCGGCGAAAACACCGACCGGCTCTCGACGCTGAGAGTCGGTCGGTCAGCACCGCAGGCGCCTTGCTTTTTACCAAAAGGACCTACGAACCGGTGGGTAGGCCTTCATGACCGCCAAGGCCAGGGGGCTGCCCACCAGAACACCCACGAGATTCTGCAGGATGTTGCCGGGGATCTCGGTGGCCGCGGCGGGGAATCCCACCATGACCCCTCCGACGAGGAAGTATATTCCCCCCATGGTAAGGGTCGCCACCACAAAAGCGATGAGCAGTCTCGCCACCGAAGGCAGACCGGCGGCGCTGGCGTTGCCGTCTCTCCCTACCTTGAAGATTAAGCCGATGAAAAGACCCTGCAGGCCGTGGGCCAAAAAGCTGAAGGGCGCCCACTGGGCGTAGCCGGAGATGAGGTCGGCCAGGGCCGTACCCAGACCTCCGCTGATAAAGGCGGTGAAGGGACCGAAGAGAATGGCGCTGAAGAAGATTGCCACGTCGCCGAAGTTGATATACCCCCGGGTCGGGGCGATGGGGATTCGGACCACGTAGGTGAAAAGGGCGGTCACTGCTATGAGTATCGCCAGGGTAGCGACTTTTTGAGCTGCTGCTGGACCGCTGGCTTGCTGTTGAGCCTTCGTTTTTTCCATATTTTGCTCCTTGTATATGAGTTTCTCTATTCAAATGTACTACAA
>DSBN01000015.1 GCA_011046055.1 Sediminispirochaeta sp.
GATGCAATTGTGGCTACCGATGATTTCCTGGCATTCGGGGCGCTGCGCGCACTATCTGAAAAAGACCAACTGGCAGACGGGCAACCCACCATTCCAGTATACGGATTCAACAACAGTATCCGTGGTCGATATCAGCACCCCTCCCTGTCCAGTGTCGATATCAACCCGGAACAGCTCGGCTATCACGCCACCCGGCTTCTCATCGAGCACATCCAGGACGGTAACGGTGAGACGGCTCATCAGATCGTAGATACCTCGGTAATACATCGGGAAACAAGTCTCAAACCCCAATAGTCTTGCGTAAATTCTCAAATAACAGTAAAAACCGCCGCTTTCAAAGCGGCGGTTTAATGCTTAGTACACCGGCTTGAGACCAGTCTGGAAGTGGCGCAGCCTCAGCTCCGCCCCTCGGGTGATTTTGACTTTTGGGATTTTGTGACGGTTCTTGTACAGCTCGACCACCGCGGCGACGGTGTAATCGATGTGCTCTCGGCTGTAGGCGTTGCGGGGAATGGCGAATCGCACCAGGTTCAGAATCCCCTTGCGCTGCTCCTCGTTACGCTGGTCCCACTCGAAGGCGAAGGGACCGAGCTCGCAGGCTCGAATTCCGTAGTGGCGCAGCAGCTCGATGGTGAAGCCGACTCCGCCGAAGTCGCCGATCCGCATATCAGTGCCCTCGAAGAAACGGTCCATGTCGATGTAGACCGCGTGTCCCCCGGCGGGCAGAACAACTGGAACCCCGGCGGCGGCCAGCTCGCGGGCCAGAAGCCGGGTCTGTCCGATACGTCCGTAGAGGTACGTTTCGTCCACTACCTCGTGGATTCCCACCGCCAGCGCCATGATATCGCGTCCACTGAGGGCGCCGTAGGAGTCGTTGCCGAACCAGACGATCTGCTTCTCCTTCAACCGTACTCCCACGTCCTCGTTCTTGGTGGAAAATCGCTGTACAAAATCGCCGCGGTCCCGGATGAAGAGCCCGCCGCCGATGTTGGACAGACCGTCTTTCTTGAGACTGATGCTGAAACCGTCGGCGTAGGAGAACATCTCCTGGACGATGCTACGGATGCTCCGCTTCTCGTAGCCCTTCTCGAACTGTTTGATGAAGGCGGCGTTTTCGGCGAAGCGGCAGGCGTCGAAGAAGAGGGGAATACGATATTTTTTGGCGATCCCGTGGACCGCCTTGATGTTGGCCAGGCTCACCGGCTGCCCGGCCACGGTGTTGTTGGTCACCGTCAGGTAGATCACCGGGATGTTCTCCCGCCCCTTCTCCACGATGAAGCTCTCCAGCTTCTCCAGGTCCATATCACCTTTGAAGGGGTTCTCCCGGTCCATCTTTTCATAAGGAAATGGATCCAGGACTCCCGGCTGGAACATGTTCACCGGTTCGATCCCGTTGGCGGCGATATTGGCGCCGGTGGTGTCGAAGTGGCCGTTGTTGGGGATCCAGTACTCCTTACCCGGTCCGTTCATCTCGTCGAGGACTTCACGGATCGTGGAGAAGAGCAGGTGTTCCGCCGCCCGGCCCTGGGGAGTGATGAAGGCGTTCGGCCGGGAGAGTTGATGCTGCCCGCCGTTGACGAAACCCCCTTCGTCGGCGGTCAGGTAGAGCTTGTCCATCAGAGTCTCCACGTCCTTCTCCCCCGAAAGGATCAGCTTGATCGCCTCCCGGGGCTGATCGCCCCGTTCGAAGGTGTCCCGGATGGTGTCCAGCAAGACGTAGTAGCCTTTGTTGCGCCCGTAGGACTCGTCGCCGTGAAACAACGCGGCCCACTGCAGGTCGCTCATCGCGGTAGTCCCGCTGTCGGAGAGGTAGTCCAGTACCAGCAGGTCCGCGGGGAAGGAGAACATGTTGTACTCGGTCTCCCGGAGGGCACGTTCCCGCTGCTCGAGACTCACCTCTTTGAGGGGGCGGATCACGTGGGCTCGATGCGTCGGCACCGGTACCCCCAGTTCATTCATTGTTTTCATCTCTCTTCCTCCCCGTTAACAGGCGGCGATCCCGTCGATCTCTATATCCGCGCCCAGAGGGAGTTTGGCCACCTGGTAAGCACAGCGGGCCGGATAGCCGCCTTCGAAAAAGGATCCGTAGACCTCGTTGACCTTCTTGAAGTTGTCCATATCCTGCAGGAATATGGTCACCTTCAACAGCCGGTCCAGCGAGCTGCCGGCGGCTTCGAGGATGGCTTTGAGGTTCTCCATCGCCTGGCGGGTCTGATCTTCGATAGTCTCGGCGACGATCTTTTTTTGTTCCGGGTCAAGAGGCAGTTGACCGGATACGTAGACCGTATCGCCCCATACGACCGCCTGCGAGTAGGGACCCACCGCGGCGGGCGCCTTGTCCGTGTGAATAATCTTTCTGTCCATTCTTTCCTCCTGTCTCAATCTTTATCTTGTATCCCTTCACCGGTAGACTCAGGGATAGGATTTCTCGATCTCGTTCTCTCCCAGGACCGTCTTCACCTCTCTAATATAGTTGTATATGGTATACCGGGAGATACCCAGTTTCTCGGCGACGATGTCGATACCGTTTTTGACGTGAAAAACACCCCGTTTGTAGAGCTCCTCCACCACCATTTTGTTTTTTTGCGTTGGGGATACTCCCGTCATTTGGGAAACCTCCTGCAGTGCCTCCCGGAAGGATCCCTCCACCAGGTCCTTGGCGGTCAAGGGGAAGTGTTCCGTCACCATCTGCCCCCCTCCGAGTCCGGAGAGCAGGCTCTCCATCAGCGGGGCAAAGGGTGCGCTGATATCAAAGTTGATACAGAGGAAACCCACCGCCTCTCTCTGCTTGTTGTTGATCACCGTGGTGGTCGATTTGAGATGACGGCCCGTATCGGTTTTTGAAAAATAGGGTCCGTGTACCGTCGAGTCGTCCTCCTTCTCCAACAGACTGAGGGCGAAGTCGGTGACCGGACCACCCACCTGACGACCGGTGATCTCTCCGTTTTCGATCTCGATTATTGAACGTTCGAAGTCCTCCAAGGAATGTACCACCACCTCGCAGTACTCTCCGAATTGGCGGGCGATCGCCCGGGCGATCGATCCGACCGTGTCGAGGAGGTGACGATCCTCAGCGGATAGCGCCTTTCCGTGTTCCCGCGGCACGACTACTCTCCTGGTAAAAGCTTCCACTTTTTTAATATATTTTATCACTTTATTGTATCTCGTCAACAAAATTAGTGCTCCTCGAACGATTAAACTTGACTCGATTGGGGGCTGTAAGTACCCTAGAGTTACAGTTCGATACTAAAAAAGAAGGAGGACGTATGTCCGAAAAAGATGTCACACCATTTCGACTACCCTTTTCGTTCAAACCGAAATACGTAGTCGCGGTGATAGTCATAATCGGCATCATCGCCGCGGTCATGTCGAGTTTTTTCATCGTCGACCAGACCGAACAGGCGGTGGTACTCCGATTCGGCAAGGTCGACCGTATGGTAGGACCGGGCCTGCAGTTCAAAATCCCCTTCGGGATCGAAAAGAACTACAACGTACCGACCCGGCAGATCCAGAAACAGGAGTTCGGCTTCCGCACCCAACAGTCGGGTGTTCAAAGCACCTACTCCTCCGGGGATTTTCCCGAAGAGTCGGTCATGCTCACCGGCGACCTGAACATCGCCGACGTGGAGTGGATCATCCAGTACCGTATCAGCGACCCCACCGCTTGGCTGTTCAACGTGGAGTTCAAGGAACAGACGATCCGCGATATCAGCCAGTCGGTGATCAACCAGCTGGTCGGCGACCGAGCCATCCTGGACGTCATCGGTTCAGAGCGCCCCACCATCGAGCAGCGGGGACAGGAGCTGATGCAGGCGCGTTACGACCAGTACGGGCTCGGTATAACCGTAACCACGGTCAAGCTGCGGAACATCGTACCGCCGAAGGGCGAAGTGCAGGACGCCTTCGAGGACGTCAACAAGGCGGTCCAGGATATGAACCGACTGATCAACGAGGGAAAAGAGGCCTACAACCAGGAGATACCCAAGGCCCGGGGACAGGCAAAACAACTGGTCCAAGAGGCTCAGGGTTACGCCGCCGAAAGGGTCAACAACGCCCGGGGTGACGTGGCCCGGTTCAACTCGGTCTACGAGGAGTACGTGAACAGCCCCGAAGTCACCCGGACCAGACTCTACATTGAGACCATCGAGGATGTGTTCAAAGAAGACAAGGAGACCGACCTGATCGACCGGGAACTGGAGAACTTCCTTCCCCTGAAGAACCTCCAGAGTCAAGGAGGGCTGGAACAATGAAAAAATTAGTCACCACACTTGTAATCATCGCCGTACTGTTAGTGATACTCGTCGCCCTCGGTCCCTTCTACATCGTGGAGCAGGGCTACCAAGCGGTGGTCACCCGCTTCGGCAAGATCGTCGTCACCAACACCGAGCCGGGACTTAAGTTCAAGATGCCGGTCATCGACAACGTGGTCACCTACCCCAAAAAGATCCTCAGCTGGGACGGGGACCCTCAGCGCATCCCCACCGCGGAAAACCAGTTTATCTGGGTCGACGCCACCGCCCGCTGGAAGATCAAGGACCCTCATAAGTTCTACGAGGCGGTAACCTCCCTGGAGCAGGGCTGGGCCCGTCTGGACGACGTGATCGACTCGACCATTCGTACGGTCATCACCGGCAACAACCTCCGCGAGGCGGTACGCAATACCAACATCATCAATGAGATCACCACCGAACCGGAGATTCTACAGCAAGAGGATGAAGAGGTGGATATGGAGGAGCTCCGCGAGCTCACCCAAACTCAGACCAACTACGAGACGGTCCGTCGGGGGCGCGAGGAGTTGTCCCAGGAGATGTACAAGATCGCCGCCAAACTCACCCCGGACTACGGAATCGAGTTGATCGACATCATCATCCGACAGATCCGCTACTCAGAGGATCTCACCGAGAGCGTCTACAACAGGATGATCAAGGAGCGAAACCAGATCGCCGAGGCTTACCGATCCTACGGGGAAGGAAAGAAGGCCGAGTGGCTCGGAAAGCTTGAGAACGAGCGCCGCTCGGTGCTCTCCGCCGCCTACGAGGAGTCAGAGACCATCCGCGGTACCGCCGACGCCGAGGCGACCAATATTTACGCCCAGGCATACGAAAGAGACCCGAATTTCTTCCAGTTCTGGCGCTCCATTGAGTCCTATCGACGGACCATGCCGCAGTTCCGCAAGACATTGAGCACCGAAATGGATTACTTCCGCTACCTCTACAACGAGGACGGAAGCTGAGACGGACACAATTAACCTAACAGCTGGCCCGGTACTTCTTTCGAGAATCTCGAGGAAGACCGGGCTTTTTTGTCTCAGGTTCGTGTAACACGTAGCGAATCCCCCATAGGACTAGCGGAATGACGGACCGTCGCCCCTTTCCTATCCGGAGAAACGCCGTTCGGCGAGCTCCCGGATGTCGGCCAGACCACGCCTGAGAATCCCTAAGTCCGAAATCGATGAGCCACCGGCATCGGTGAGGTTCTGAAGACGTTCCATCTCCCGGCTCCACTGCCGCCGGTACTTTTTGTGGGTGATTTTCTTCAGCAGCTTCAGTATCCGCCTCTGAAACCTCTCGCTCTCCCCCCGGTTGCGGGCCCCTTGCAACAGCGTGGTGACTATCCGCAGTTCCTGGAGGCGATCGGCGCAGGCGGCCTCCTCAAGCTTGTCGGCGAGCTCCTGGAGTTTTCCAATATCCATTCCCAAGAACTCTTCCATCTCCGGTTCGGCTACCGGAAGGTGGAGGTACTCCATCTTCAGTTCCCTGCTTTCATCGAGATGCACACTGTATATGGGGTAGCTATCAGAGCGCACTGGAAAGAGCCGCTCGATCGCCTTGGGGACGAAGGCTCCCCGCAGCAGGTTTTTTATCTTTTGCGCAAAAAAGAAGGTATTCATATCCTCCGAGCTCAATCCCGTGGCCTTGCCCCAATCGGCCTGACGTTCGATGACCAGCTGAAACTCGGTATTGTGGGTCCGGCGGCTGAGGCTCTGCCGTCCGCCCCGGTAGGTGGTGTAGTCCAGCCGCCGCAGACTTACTCGCCCGTGTGCGGTGAGCAGCTCCATCAACTCCTCCAGAGGCACCAGACCCTCGCTGTTGTAACTCAGGACGATATACCGGGCGTCTGCCGCCTCCAGCAATCTCTCGAAAGCCCCGGAAGCGCTGCGTCGGGAGCAAAACCGTGAACGGGTCTCGACCCAGTCCTCACGAATCCCCGCCTTTCTCTCCAAGCTTCCGTCCGGACCGATGCTGTTGTCCACCGGGGGGAAGTCCCATTTGGCGATGGTGTTCAGCAGGTGGTAGTTGCTGCCGTACTGATGGATCGTGTAGGGAGGGTCCAGATAGCAGAGGTCCGCGCTCACCCCTTTGAGAAAATCAGCGGCATCCATCTTCTCCACCACGGATGTTCCCGGGGCTGAGCAGAGTACCGGGTACTCCAAAGACATCGGAGCCATGATTCGTCCCAACGCGTCTCCGCCGTGTCCGCCGAAGCCCTTGTGGAAAGCCTTGAATACTCCGGAAGTGTTGACGTGGGTCGCCGCCTCGTAGAGCAGCAGGGCGGTGATCAAATCGCCCGCCAGGGAGTCGGGCGACTCGGGGTCGCCGCGACGGGGGAAGAGCTCCTCGATCCTCCCCCGAGTCCGATCGATAAAAAGGGCGTTCTCAGCGGTGAAAAAAAGCCGCTCCCGACGGTAGTCCGCCCCGACAGTCTCACGGGGGGCGTAGTAGCGGCTGATGTAGGGACGCCGCGGGGGGCTCTGGTCGTTGTTCAAACGTCCCAAAAGCTGCTCTATCCCGCCCCAGGGTGAAAAAATTCCAAGCAGGTCTTTTGGGGCGATACAGAGGTAAGCCCGGTTGATGACCCGGGCGTACTCCTCCCAATCGTTGGCCCACACGTCCATCCCCATCTGCCGAGCCAGACGGGCTACCGACCCGGAGCCGGCAAAGGGATCGACAAACTTTTTCAACTCCCGCTCTTCGGTCAGGCTTCGGAACAGGGCGTAGAGCTGCCCCAGCATGCGCCGCTTGTTCCCGATATAGGCGATGAGCTGCTGGCTGAGGTATTTGGTGGAAACAAAGTCCCGTTCACTTGTCGAAAGGCGGTGATCCTGGTACCATTCCGGCATGATCGAAAAGAGCCTATCAGTTCTACTGTCAAATATCAATATTCTGGAACATCGGGGCCCCCGGGACGTGACCATCGGCTCCCTGGTCTACGACAGCCGTGAGGCGGAGCCGGGCAGCCTCTTTTTCGCCCTGCCGGGAATCCACGTAGACGGTCACCGCTTCATCGAACAGGCGGTGGCCTCCGGAGCTTCAGCGGTGATCTGCACCCACCTTCCCGAGCGGACCGACCCCGAGGTCGTCTATATTCGGGTGGAGAACAGCCGTACCGTGATGTCGCCGATCGCCGCCCGCTTCTACGACGACCCCTCGGCGGAGCTGGTCATTATCGGGGTGACCGGAACCGACGGCAAAAGCAGTACCAGCTATTTTATACAACAGCTTCTCCAGCACGGCGGCAAGAAATGCGGACTGCTGACCACCGTGCAGTTCGACCTGGGCGGGGAGGTACGGA
>DSBN01000081.1 GCA_011046055.1 Sediminispirochaeta sp.
GCCGAGACCATCCACGCCGCCAACCGCGGCGAGAATATCACCGTGATCTTCGTCAACAACGCGATCTACGGAATGACCGGCGGCCAGATGGCTCCCACTACCATGGAGAAACAAGTGACCACCACCTCTCCTTTCGGACGAGACGTGAACGATGTGGGCTACCCCATTCGAGCCTGTGAGATGATCGCGACCCTGGAACGTCCGGTCTTTATCGAGAGGACTTCGGTACACGACGTGAAAAACATCCTGAAGACCAAAAAGGCGGTGAAGAAAGCCCTGCAGAACCAGGTCGAAGGCAAGGGCTACTCCTTCGTGGAGATCCTGTCGATGTGCCCCACCAACTGGGGCGTGGATCCTCAAGTGGGCGCCGACTGGGTGAAGGATGTTATGGTCCCCTACTATCCCCTCGGAAACTTCCGGGATCGATAAAGGAGCGAAAACAGTATGACTGAAAAAATAATTTTTGCCGGTTTCGGCGGACAGGGAGTGATGCTGGCGGGAAAGCTTATGTGCATCGCCGGAATGCGCGAAGGAAAATACGTATCTCACATCCCCTCCTACGGGGCGGAGATGCGCGGAGGGACCGCCAACTGTCAGGTGATCATCTCCGATGAGGATATCGCCTCCCCGGTGGTCTTTCATCCCGATATCGCGGTGGTACTCAACACCCCCTCGCTGATCAAATTCGAGGACCGGGTGAAGCCCGGCGGACTTTTGATCTACAACAGCTCTTTGATCGACGTCAAACCGAAGAGAACGGACATCAAAGTAGTGGATATCGCCGCCAACGATATCGCCGACAGCCAAGGCTCAAAACGTTCGGCCAATATGGCGGCGATCGGCAAGCTTCTGGCGGAAAAACCCGAGTTGGCTCAGCTGGAAACGGTTATCTCGGCACTGGACGAGGCGATTTCCGAACGAAACAAGAAGTTCAACCCCATCAACGAAAAGGTGCTCAAGGCGGGATTCGCCGCATAGAGCCTTAGAGCCAGCCGCATAGCGCGGAAAGATATTCCAGGCCACGGCCTCTTTACGAAGGGGCTGTGGCCTTTTTTTTGGAAGGGTAGGTTTCGAGAAAATCGACCAGAACCTTGGCCTTGGGTGTGCCGGCCCCCTGTTCGTGGAATTGCGAGTACAGCCGGCGAATGTAACGGCGAATCTCATCACCCTCTTCCAGGGTGTTGCCTGGGCCGGTGAATAGCTGGTCGATCACCCGATAGGACAGTTTCTGGTCGAAGCCGAATCTCTCTTGACTGAGGATGAAGAGACCGGCGGAGACACAGTTAACGCTGTGCTGCTTGATGAACAGAATACTGTTGGTGATCAGTATCATTTTGCGCCAGAGGTAGTCCTTCTCTTTCTGGTAGCGCCTCGGGTATTCGGCAAGCTCGTCGACCGTTCTGGAAATTGCGCTGTAGGTGAGCCCCACGATTTCCACATGGAGCGAGGGAACACAGTGCAGATGGGGGTCGAAGAGGTGAATCAACTTGAAGGAAAAGTTGCACAAATACCGGGGACGATTGGTGGTGGACTGCACCTGGAGGTAGACCTTGGCGCTCTCACGGTAAAGGGAGATGAGCTTTTCCAAAAAATCAACAATGTAGGGCAGACTCCTGTCACCGAACTCGCGGTAGAGAAAGGCGATAGACTTTATCCACAGGTGGGTGAAGCTCAGGTAGATCGCCACGAACTGGGGGCGGAAGGGAATCTTCTGATCCAAGGGATGGTCGACCCAAACCACCGGTCGCGGCTTGATTTTGTATTTGGTGAGTATCTGGGGCAGAAAAAAGTACGACCAGATGGTGTGCAAGACTCGGAACCCGGCGCCTCTGGTCTCCTTCTTGAGCAGAAAGTAGACGAAAAAAAAGTAGGCGTTTTTGTTTTTGATGCGGTTTTCTTGTGAAGCCTGGGCTTCATGAAGGGAAGAAAGCAAATCCATTGATTCGGAATCTCCTACGCGGCGTCAGCGGGCGCACTGGTATTTTGATATTAAAGATATAATATCTCCTCCCAATAGGCGAGGCAAGCATCTACTATCTTTTTTTTGTCAAGATCGGGCAAAGTTTTTCTTTCGGTATTCTAAAAATGGCGGCGAACCAAAACCGAGGAGTGTCCCAGGTCCGACAGCTGCTCAATGGTCCGCTCGAGCTCATCTTCTTCGACGTCCAGGATCACCACCCGATGGTGCCCGGAGCTGCTCATCTCCATATGAGAGGAGAAACCCTTCCGTCGAAGTCTGCGCAGCAGGTCCTCGGCGTTGTTGGGGTCTTGAAACGAGGCCACTTGAATAGAAATAGAATCGGAATAGTCCTGCCCCTCCACTCGTTCGTCCTCCGGTCCCCTCTTGAGGACTTCTATCTCCACCGGCGCAACTCCGCTGCCGAGCATTCCGATCTCCATCGCCGCCGCCATGGAGAGGTCGATAATCCTTCCTTCCACGAAAGGACCGCGGTCATTGATTCGCACCTCTACGGATTTTCCGTTCTCTTGGTTGGTGACTCTAACTATGCTCCCGAAGGGCAGGGTCTTGTGTGCGGCGGTGAGCTGGTGGGTGTCGAAAATCTCTCCGCTGGCGGTCTTCCGGCCCTGAAATTTGCCTCCGTACCAGGAGGCGTAGCCGCTTTCGGCCCATAGCATCGGGACCACGGGGCTGGTGAGAAGGAGGATTGCTATGAAACGTTTCGCCGGGCTGAGTCTGCTCATGGATTTAGTTTCGGCACTTGGGAGCGGCGAGTCAAGTGTCATTGATAAAAGTACTATATATAAGTATAATCTGCCCATTATGAAGAAGCAAAACACACACTGGGCGGACAGCACCGCCGAAAAAATAACCCGCCAAAAAGGTGAAAAAGAGCAGTATGTCTGTGCCTCGGGGATTACTCCGTCGGGCACGGTGCACATCGGGAATTTCCGAGAAATCATTTCGGTGGAACTGGTTGTTCGAGCCCTACGCGATATGGGTAAGGACGTTCGGTTCATCTACTCCTGGGACGATTACGATGTGTTTCGGAAGGTCCCGAAGAACATGCCCCAAGCGGAATTACTGGAAACCTATCTGCGTAAACCTATCACCTTGGTACCGGACACCCGCTACTCCTACTCCAGCTACGCCGAGGCCAACGAAAAGGAGCTGGAGCAGATACTCCCTCAAGTCGGTGTCGAGCCCGAGTATATCTATCAGGCGCAACGGTACCGCTCCGCTTACTACGCCGAGGGTATACGTACCGCTTTGGAGCATCGGGATAGAATCCGGGAGATACTCGACGAACACCGGACCACCCCGCTGCCCGAGGACTGGTGGCCCGTTTCGGTTTTTAGCAGTTTTACCGACCGGGATAATACCACGGTCCTCGACTGGGACGGCCAGTGGGGACTGACCTATCGCTGCGAGGATACCGGCCGGGAGGAGACCGTCGATTTGAGGGACTGCGCGGTGGCCAAGCTTCCTTGGCGGGTCGATTGGCCGATGCGCTGGAGCCACGAGGGGGTCGACTTCGAGCCCGCCGGCAAGGACCACCACTCCGAAGGCGGATCCTTCGACACCGCGCGACGACTGGTCAAAGAGGTCTATGGGGCGGAGGCGCCGGTGACCTTTCAGTACGACTTTGTCCGCATCAAGGGGCGGGGCGGCAAAATCTCGTCCTCCAGCGGAGAAGTCGTCGGTCTGCCTGAAGTACTGGAGATTTACCAGCCGGAGATAGTTCGATTCCTTTTTGCCGGGACCAGGCCGAACAGCGAGTTCGCCATCTCCTTCGATCTGGACGTGCTCAAGATTTATGAGGACTACGACAAATGCGAGCGAATCTACTTCGGCGTCCAAGAGGTGGGGGAAAAAAAGCGAGCCAAAGAAAGCCGAATATACGAACTCTCCCAGGTGCACGATGTTCCCAAAACGATGCCCCTGCAGGTTCCCTTTCGGCACCTCTGCAACCTTCTGCAGATCCATTCGGGGGACGTCGATGCGGTGCTCGGTCAATACGAGCTCAACCGCGAGCAAAAAGAGCGATTGGGGCAGCGGGCGCGCTGCGCGTGGAACTGGATCACACGGTACAGCCCCGAAGATTTCCGCTTTCACCTCCAGGGACAGGATGACCCCAGAGTCGAGCTGGACGAAAAACAGCGTTCCGTGCTGCGAGCTCTTAAGGTCGAGGTCGAAAAGCTCGTGGAACACGACGAGGAGAGCCTGGGCACCGCGATCTACGACATCGCCCGGGATGCGGAGATCGAACCCAAAGAGCTTTTTTCCACCGTCTATCGGATACTCATCGGCAAGGAGAAAGGACCGCGACTGGCGGGATTTATCTTCACGGTGGGACGGGAGAAGGTTTTGAGAATCTTAGAGAGGTATGTGTAGAATTACCGATTTCTCATCGTTCTTTTAAACGCTCTGGCATGTTACTATACAGAGGTATGTTAACTATTACTCGCGGGTTTGGTTTACGGCGGAGTTTCCTACTGATATGGATAGTCTTTTCTATTTCTATTTCAGCCACGGAACTACCCGCTGATATCCGGTAGGGGCGCCGAATAGCGTCGCGGTACTGCTGAGCCCCGAATACCAGGAGTATAATCCCGCTTTTTCGGCTGCAGCGGATTACTCGGGGATGTCCCTCGGTCAAAGATTCCCTATCGGTCTGCTCGGTTTCGCCTTTGATTCTCGAAATCCCTTTCTTTACCAAGTTGACCGCGACAAATTTCGGCAAGAGTTCGATTTTATTAGTTTTTATGACCAGTTATATTCGCCTTTTTACCTCTTGATCAGTCCCTCCCAGAGTCCCGAAGAGATTCGCTTGATCATTGAGAAAGAGAGAATACGTTTAGAGACTGACGGAGGTCGGTTGTTGGCCCGTTCCGCGGTTCCCGGAAGCGGAGGGATATCTCTTCCTAGGTCCTCGCTTGTTCCGTTGCCTTTTATTTCTTATCCAGTGGCGTTTGGGAAGTGGCGTGTTGATACGGGGGCTTACGCTGCTTCTACTGGGTACCGCTTTGTTCCCGATGAAAACCTGCAAGGTCTTCTGGACGGAGATACTCTGAACCCTGAGACGCAGTACTCCCTGGAGTCTCAATTGGCCATAGACGCCGGGGTGAGTGCCTCTATAAGTCACGAGTTCGAGTTGCTTACAGGGAGACCGGCGCAGGGCATTTTCATTGTTCCAAGAGTCAAAACTTATTACCGTATAGCTTATGTAGAACTGGACTACCTATTTGTTAGCGAGACAAATCGGGATGGATTGCCTCAATACTACGACTCTAAGGCTTCGCTTTTCTGGCTTTATCCAAGTCGGGGATGGGGAGGCGGTGCTCGGTTCGACCTGGGAGCAGTCCTGCTGTCTTTTCCTTGGCGCGTTGGGCTCAGCCTATTAAACCTTTACCGAATCGATTATTTGGCAGGTAGTAGTCAGCGGGTAGAAGCTTTTTCTTCGGCGCCAGCGGAAGGTTTGACGAGGAGCTTGAACTACGGCTCCGACCCACTCTTTTTCGTCTCCACCGCGATTGAGCAGAGAATAGGGCGGACTATGCTTGTACTTGGGATAAACGGCGGTTTCCATGGTGAGTATCGTTTGTTTGGACTCCTCCTGCGGGCGCGACGAGGTGACTGGATAGCCGAGGTAAAAACCGCTTGGCAGAGCCAATGGAGTTTCACTACAACGATAGCTAAAAAGCTATGGCTGGGAAAAGTCGGGGTGAGCTGCAACTTGCACAATTCCCCCCTCAGCGATCGCGTATCATGGGGGGTCGGGGTGAGCTTCCAATCTCGGAGGAGAGACCGATGAAGGGGCGCGACGGTTTTGCTCTTGTCGTACTGGTGTTGTTCATCGCCGGCTGCAGCGGAAGTAGCCGGTACGTCTTGGACTACAACGTCCTCTCTTATGTAAAGGAGCAGCACACCGTCGGGGACGTGGAGTCATCTAAAATAGATGAGGAAGCCCATCTCTACATTCTGCCCTATTCCGAACTGCTCTTTGGTAACGAGAATCCTGATCTTATCTTGAGGAGGGGCGTCGAGTACCAATACCCAGTTCCTTCGGTTCCCGAGGGCGGGAACCTTGAACTCCTTTTGGAAGCAGGAATTAAGCTCAAAAACCTGAGTACGGAGCACCAAATTGATGAGGTGGAGATAGGGCTCTATATAGCCGAAGCTGAAAGCCAGGATATCTTTTCTGAAGGAGAAAAAGCGCTGGAAATCGACTTCGCCGGGGCGGAACCAAATGAAGAGGTGTCCTTGGAAGTGCAAAAAAAGATCGTTGAGGGCTCGCCCGGCTGGGATATACTGGTCACCGGAGATATCCGCTGCGGTATAGAGATCGTCTTTCGACCAGTCAGCGGCGGTACTTTGCATCTGAAATACGCGATCGAGAAGCTTCGTATAGCTATTTCTCTTATTCCATTTGCCTATATTCCTTGATGCGTATGGCCGGCGGTCGCGGAACAAACCTCCCGTCCCTGAAAACAACAAAAATAGAGAAAATAGAATAATAACCCTTGTCGCCTTGGAGAATTGACCTTACAATGGACAAATTGGAGTTTTAGAAGGAGAAAATGACATTTAGACGGTTAATATTAAGTTTCTTACTCTCATTAAGTGTTTTTTTATTCGCCTGTGCCGGAGGACCGGACCCTTCGGAAGGTCAAGCAGCGGAAGCGAAGAAAGAAGCGGAGAATAGCCCGAATAGCAAAGAACTACCGGATACGCAAAAACACCACGATGCGTTCTCCGCCTGGCCCGAAGGTCCCCTTCCCGATGGGTTTCGAAGGGAGTTCAGTTTGGAGGCAGCGGCCGCGGACATTGCGAAGATGCACCGGCTTTTTGAGAGTTTTGACTACTTCGGCCAATTTACCCGAGGGGACAGTATCTTCGAGGACTACGCGGTCACCATCTTCGGTCTTGATCAAGGTCCCTACTACCCCGGATTTGGAGTTCATCGCAGCCTCTACGGACAGGATGGGGGGGGTAGATTCGACGTATCGGCGGGTGCTTTTGGAGAGAAACGAGGAAGTCAGCCTGTGGCAGCACTGGCGGAGCAGGGCGGAGCAGGAGATACTCTACGAAGTCTTGGTCGACCGCTACGGGGTTCCCCGGGAGATTCGTTTTCGTGGAGAAGATTCGGACAAAGTTTTTGCCCGTGGTACCTTCATGGGGAGGAATGTGGAAGAGGCCGAGCAGGAAATGAGCCCCCAGCAGATTCGGGATCGACTGGAGGAAGAGCGGCGGGAAGAGGTCCGTATGTACATGCCGCCCTTTTATACGGGGCTGGAGGAGACCGGGCGCCGGACCGTGGAGGTGGCCGGACGAGAACTCTTCGCCGTCGAGCTGGAGGCCGTGCCGGCTTCGGAGTATATCAGCAAGGTCGAGCTCCTCTACTCTCCCGACGTACCGGGGGGCGTTCTTCGTCTGTCCGTGAACGGACAGGTGGCGATCGAACTGGACCGCTGGATCGAGGACGGACAGCCCGAGTTTGACGAAGACAAGTTGGTCTGCCTGGATAGCATGGAAGACTACCGGGAGCAGGAGGCCGAGACGTCCTCGAGC
>DSBN01000045.1 GCA_011046055.1 Sediminispirochaeta sp.
GGCGAGAGTTGTCCTGCGCAACTGCGGCAATATCGATCCCCAAAAAATCGACGACTATATCTCCGTGGGAGGATACTCCGCCCTGGCCAAAGTACTTCACGACTACAGCCACGAGCGGATCATAGAAGAGATGAAGGAGTCGGGCCTCCGCGGCCGCGGCGGGGCGGGCTTCCCCACCTGGCTCAAGTGGGATTTCACCCGGCAGGCCACGGGTGAGGAGAAATACGTTCTGTGCAACGCCGATGAGGGCGACCCCGGCGCCTTCATGGACCGCAGCGTTCTGGAGGGAGACCCCCACAGCTTGATCGAGGGAATGGCCATCGCCGCCTACACCGTCGGCGCTCAGCGGGGCTTTGTCTACGTCCGTGCCGAATACCCCTTGGCGGTGGCCCGCTTCAACACCGCTTTGCAGCAGGCTCGAGAGGCCGGCCTGCTGGGAGAGCGCATTCTCGGCAGTGACTTCTCCTTCGATCTGGAGATCCGTATGGGCTCCGGTGCCTTTGTCTGCGGCGAGGAGACCGCTCTGATCAACTCGATCGAGGGGAAACGGGGAGAACCCCGTCCGCGTCCTCCCTTCCCCGCCCAAAAAGGCCTGTGGGGCAAGCCGAGCCTCTTAAACAACGTCGAGACCTACACCAATGTGCCGGCCATCATCAGCCGCGGTGCCAGTTGGTACAGCTCCTTTGGAACCGAAGAGAGCAAGGGCACCAAGGTCTTCGCCCTGGCCGGAGCCATCAACATCAGCGGACTGGTGGAGGTACCCATCGGCACCTCCCTGGGCGAGCTGATATACGACATTGGAGGGGGAATCCCCGGAGGCAAGAGCTTCAAAGCAGCGCAGATCGGCGGGCCATCGGGGGGCTGTATCCCGAAAGAGTACTTGAACGTCCCCCTGGACTACAACTCCTTAGCCGAGCTGGGTGCTATTATGGGTTCCGGCGGCTTGATCGTCATGGACGAAGACACCTGTATGGTCGACGTAGCACGTTACTTTCTGGAGTTCGTCCAAGAGGAGTCCTGCGGCAAGTGCACCCCCTGCCGGGTGGGCATCAAACGGATGCTCGAGATACTGGACCGCATCACCTCGGGTCAGGGAGAAGAGGAGGATATCCAAAGGCTCATCGACCTGGGCGAACAAATAAAGGACACCGCCCTCTGCGGTCTGGGACAGACCGCGCCCAATCCCGTCCTCTCGACCATCCGGCACTTCCGACACGAGTACGAGGACCACATCCGCCACAAACACTGCGAAGCCGGCATCTGTCCCTCGCTGGTCAAAGCCCCCTGCCAGAGCTCCTGCCCCGCCGCGGTGGATGTACCGGGTTTTATCTCCCTGGTGGGAGAAAAACGGTACGCCGAGGCGCTGCGACTGCACCGCGAACGCAACCCCTTCGCCGCGGTCTGCGCCCGGGTCTGCTTCCATACCTGCGAAGAAAAGTGCCGCCGCAGCAGCATCGACGACCCGGTGGCCATCCGCGCCATCAAACGGTTTATGGTGGATCAGGAGGTGACGATCCAACTGCCCGAGATCAGAGAAAACGAGGCCAACGCTCGGAGAAAAATTGCCATAGTCGGAGCGGGTCCCGCCGGACTCTCCTGCGCCTACTTCTTGGCCCGTCTGGGCTACCGCCCCACCATTTTCGAAGCCGAGTCCCGTCCCGGAGGCATGATGGTCCAGACCATACCAGCCTACCGCCTACCCCGAGAGACTCTGGCCCGGGAGATCCGGATGATCGAAAACATGGGGACCACCATCGTCACCGATACGAAGCTGGGCCGCGACTTCTCCCTGGAAGACCTGCGGGACCAAGGTTACGAGGCGGTCTTTCTCGGTCCGGGAGCTCCAAAAAATATGGAGATGGGTATTCCCGGTGAAGACGCCGAGGGAGTAGTTCAGGGAATCGATTTTCTCAAACAGTACAACATCCGCGGCTCCGTCCCGGTGGGTAAGAAAATAGTTGTCATCGGCGGGGGAAACGCCGCAATCGACGCCGCCAGAACCGCCCTCAGGCTCGGCGCCGAGGAGGTGAGCATTCTTTACCGCAGAACCAAGGACCAAATGCCCGCCTACGCCGAAGAGATCGAAGACGCCCTCCTGGAGGGAATCAAACTCAAGCCCCTCACCCAGCCGATCGCCGTCGAGAAAGACGACCAAGGCAGGGTTCGGGGGCTCACCTGCGCCTGCATGAGTCTGGGAGACTTCGACCGCAGCGGCCGTCGTCGGCCGACCCAATCCGACCAGGAGAACTTTTTCGTCGAAGCCGATCAGATTATCGTCGCCATCGGCCAAAGATTGGAGACCGAGCATATCTTCGGGAACCTGGACGTGCACATCGGCACGCACCGTTTCATCGCCACCGACCCGATCAGCGGCCAGACTTCGGTGCCTTGGATCTTCGCTGGAGGCGACGCGGCCAGCGGTCCGGTGTCGGTGGTCTCGGCGATCGCCGAAGGAGAGAGGGGGGCCGTAGGCATAGACCAGTATCTCACCGGTGAACAGCACGCCTTCTGGCGCCGAGAGAAGGTGGTCCACACGAACTACGACCCCGACGCCGACCCGGTTCCCTACCCACGGGAGAAGCTTCCGGTAATCGCCCCGGACCGACGGGCCAACAACTTCGACGAAGTAGAACGGGGCTGGTGCGAGAGCGTAGCCATACGCCAGTGTGAGCGTTGTCTGCGCTGCGACTACGGCAAAATCACGGTAAGCATGGGGGAGGAGATATGATAGATATTCAGATTGATCAGAGTACGGTACAGGTCCCCGAGGGGAGTACGATCCTCGAAGCGGCTCGCGCCGCGCAGATAGATATCCCCACACTCTGCTATCTCGAGGGTATGGCACCGCTGGGCGCCTGCCGTATGTGCGTGGTAGAAGTAGAAGGGGCGAAAAACCTGGTCGCCTCTTGTTCGACTCCGGTCAGAGAGGGGATGAAGGTCAGAACCAACAGCGCCCGGGTGAGAAATGCCCGCAAGATGGTCATCGAACTTCTACTCAGCGAACACGACGGCGACTGCCAGATCTGCGAGCGGGGCGAGGATTGCGAACTCCAGGAGACCGCCAACCGCCTCGGGGTACGGGGTATCACCTACGACGGGGAGAAGCCTCGACGCTACCTCGACGAGAGCACTCCGGCCCTGCAGCGGGATACCGCCAAGTGCATCAAGTGTCGCCGCTGCATGGAGGTATGCAAATCAGTTCAGAACGTGGGCGCCCTGGCCGCGCAGTACCGGGGCTACGCCACCGTCATCGGACCGGCCTTCGCCCAAAACTTGGCCGATGTGGTCTGCGTCCAGTGCGGCCAATGTGCCGCGGTCTGCCCGGTGGGCGCCATCACCGAACGGAGCCACATTCCGCAGGTATGGGAGGCATTGGAGGACCCGGAAAAGCACGTAGTGGTCCAGACCGCCCCGGCGATCCGCGCCGCCCTCGGGGAAACCCAGGGCTACGAACCGGGCACCCTAGTCACCGGTCAAATGGTCACCGCCCTGCGCAAGCTGGGTTTCGACGGGGTCTTCGACACCAACTTCGCCGCCGATCTGACCATAATGGAGGAAGGCACCGAGCTGCTAACCCGGCTTAAGACGGTCTTGGAGCAGAATAAAGAGGCGCCCCTGCCCCAGTACACCTCCTGCTCCCCCGGCTGGATCAAGTTCGCCGAGCACTTCTACCCGCGGATCCTGCCCAACATTTCCACCTGCAAATCACCGCAGCAGATGTTCGGCGCCATGGCCAAGAGCTACTACGCCGAGCAGCGGGGGATCGACCCGGCGAAGATCGTGGTCGTCTCGGTGATGCCCTGTACGGCGAAGAAGTTCGAAGCCCAACGCCCAGAGATGAATTCCAGCGGCTTCAGTGATGTGGACTTCGTGCTCACCACCCGCGAGTTGGGGCAAATGATCAAAGAGGCGGGGATTGACTTCGACCGATTGGCACCGGACGGCATGGACTCTCCCCTGGGGCTCTCCTCCGGAGCGGCGGATATTTTCGCCAACACCGGGGGGGTGATGGAAGCCGCGGCGCGGACGGTCTACGAAATCGTAACCGGGCGTGAACTGCCCATGGAAAACCTCCACATCAGTCCGATCATGGGACTCGACGGGCTGAAAGAGGCGTCGTTGAAAATCGAGAATACCCTCCCGGAGTGGTCGTTTCTGGAGGGGGTAGAACTCAAAACCGCGGTCGCCCATGGGCTGGGAAACGCTTCAAAGCTGATCGAACGAGTCGTCTCCGGGGAGGCGGAGTACCACTTCATCGAAGTGATGACCTGCCCCGGCGGTTGTATCGGCGGCGGTGGTCAGCCACGGTTCACCACCGATGAAATACGAAAACGACGTATCCAGGCGATCTACGCGGAGGACGAGGGCAAAGCCCTGAGAAAGTCGCACGAGAACCCTGCAATCAAAGAGATTTACGAGAAGTATCTCGGAACCCCTCTCGGCGAAAGAAGCCACCACTATCTGCACACCAAGTATCAGCCGAGAACACGGGTATAATAACTATCAATTAAAAAGCATAGCCTCGGCCCGGACGGGTCGAGGCTTATTTATTGATCCTTTTCACTTGGCGCCTGTTCATCACCCTCGTTCACAATCCGGCGAAGATCTTGCAGACGCATATTGTCGGAGCCCAGTTCGTCTTTCAGCTGAGAAGCATAATCCTTGTCTTCGGCGATCCGTTTCTCCAGCCGAGCTATCTGTTCTTCTTTCTTCTTCATCTCACCCTGCAGCTCCTCTATCTCCAGCTGAGACTGCAGGTTGTTCACCGCTTTTTCATGGGTCTCTTTTTCCGCTTGGAGCTCACCGATTCGGTCGAGGACCTGCTTGGTCTCCTCGGGAACGCTCTCTTCCAGACCCGGCTGCAGCAGATAGGCTTTGCCGAGCTCTAAGCTCAGGTGGGAGAGCTTCTCCTGCTGCTGTTCCAAGCTCTGCTCCAAATTCCGCAGCTCCTTCTCAGGGTCGCTATCCGCGATCATACTCTGAAGCTCTTCTTCAAGACTGTCCCGCCGAGTATTGAGCTCCTGACGACGTTCGTCGCGTTCGGATTGACTGTCTTCTTGCTGCTTGAGGCTGGTGGTCAGACTCTGGACCTGCTCGTCGGGGATCTCATTCAGCATCTCTCCGGCCAAGAGCTTCTCTCCGATTATGGGAAACTCTTCCTGCTGACGTTTTTCCTGACGCAGAATCTGTTTCCTCAAGACTCCTATTTTGGCCGTACCGGTAAACTTTTTCAAGATATTCTTATCCTGACGTTGGGACTCTATCTCTTGGACCTGGCGTTCTTTCTCTTCGATTTCCCTGGCTAACTGATCTATCCGTCGAAAGAGATTCTCAAACTCGTGATCCTCCAATCCCCCAGACGAGTATACCCGATAGGTGTTTGAGGCTATCGAGGCGACCAGCTCGCGTCGGTTACTCAAATAGATCCGCTCCTCTTCGGTGAGCGCTTTCAGCTCCTCTTCGATCTCCTGCAGACTCCGTTGATCCTGCTGTATTTTCTTCTGCTTGCTCTGTATCTTGCTGATTTCCTTCCCAATCTGCTGCCCCTGGTTGTAGAGTTCTTGCAGTTCCGGGAGTTCACATTTCTTACGGGCCAGTATTTTTTGGCCCAACTCACTGGTTTGATTCTGAATCGAGGCTTCCAGCTGATCTATCGATTTCTGGTGTTGATGAATTTCCGTTTTTCTTCTGTCCATAACACTCTCCTATATTTTAAAGAGCTCTCCGTTCTACTACCTTGCCCATTATATAAGTCAACAGCGATTCATCCAGCTCGGTTCCGAACTCCGAAACCAACTCTCCTATTTGATGCCAATCCTCTTTTCGGAACGGATCACGACGATCGTCCAGATCTTCGTGGATCAAATCGACTAGGTCCGGCAAGAGGTTCGCGCGTTCGGCCAGTTCATCGGCTGATACGATCTCTTTGTCAAAGAAAATTAAAAACAGCTCCTCAAGGAACTCCTCAGGCACCCCCTTGATCGAAGAAACGAAGTCCCGTCTCAGCGCCTCCACCTTAGCCTCGGTCTCGGTTCCGGGGCTGTTGAGTCTGCTCCTCACCAATTTAAAAAACTTATCTCCCGCGTCCATATGGATAAATGTAATACCCCAGGGATGAAAACACAAGAGGGAGAAAATTTTAATTTCCCCTTTAATCCCCCCTCCGGTACGATCAATTCTCCAGTATAGTTATCTCTACACGCCGGTTTTTTCTCATCCCCTCGGGAGTAGAGTTGTCCGCCACCGGTTCTTGGGCTCCCTTCCCCTCAGTCATGATCTGCTCCGGCTCACGAACTCCCAAGTCAAGAAGGAAACGGGCTACCGTGTTTGCCCGGTCGAGGGAGAGCTGCTGTCTCCCACCGGGGGTTCCCGCCAGAGCGGTGTGTCCGGTCACCAGCAGATGCCGATCGGGGTATCTCTTCAGGATCTGGGCGATCCTCTCAAGCTTCTCCCTCTCCGAGTCCCTCAGGCGGGCCGAGTCCGGGTCGAACTGGATATCCTCCAAATTGATGGTCACACCGCGGTCCTCGATACGTACTAGAGCGTCCCGCACCCCGTCTTCCTTGATCCTCCGTTCCACCTCTTCGGCCACCCGTTCCCGATCCATCGGCGTTGTTTCGATTATCTCCGCTCGGGCTACCCCGGTAAACTCATACTCACTGCCGTTGGAGAGGGAGAAGACAATGCTGAACTGTTCGTTGTAGGCGTGGGGACGCCCCTTTTCGTTGTCCCAGTAGACCAACTGGTCCGAGAACCCGCTGATTCTCTCCGGGTAGAGGGAGAACCTCTGAAAATAGCTGGAGGTTCGGTGTCGCACCGTGTACTGTACCGAGATCAGGTCGTATTCAGATCCCTTGTACTCCCCCTTTCCCAAATAGCGGTAACGAGCCCGAAAGGGGTAACGCAGGGGAACCGGTATGCCGTAACCCTTGCGCAGGTCGTGAACCTCTTCACCCTCACTTTCCCACTGCCGCCCCTCTTCCACCTCCCCATCCGGGAAGACCGGCACGTCCCGAACTACGGGCATGTAGAAAGAGGGGTCGATTTCGTATTTCCCCTTGGAATCCCTCCAAAAACTCGAGTAATACGACTGTCGCAGCTCGTAGGTGTCCCCGTTTCCGCCACTCTTCTCCGAAGTAATGAAGCTTCCTTCCAGTAGTCCGGCCCCCTCTCGGACATCCTTCACCTCCACGGCGATTCGATTCAGGATGTCCGCCCGATGGCTGAACATTCCGTCCACGTAGACCTCTTCCTCTACCTCCGAGAGAATCTTGTACTTCTCCCCAGCGCGGTACTGAAAGCTGAACTCCTCACCCTTCAGGACCGCTGGAAAGACCAGCGCGACACCGAGGATGAACCACAGAGTTTTAACAACTGAATATGAGGTAAAAAAAGAACCTTCTTTTCTCAACATTCGCCCCATAGGCCCTCCAAATAGGCTTTCTTGACAAAGGCCTGTAGTAAAGATATCTTTTTAACGAACAAAGGTAGTAAACCATAGGATACCAC
>DSBN01000093.1 GCA_011046055.1 Sediminispirochaeta sp.
GGGAATGGGGATACTCAGTCAAGCCGGTGTAGCTATCGGTCTGGCCCTGATCGTCAAGCACGAGTTCAGCGCTCTGGGGGACTGGGGTGCGGAGATAGGCGCAACGGTGATCACCACGATCACCGCTACCTGTATCTTTTTTGAGCTGATAGGCCCCATACTGACCAAAATAGCCCTGCAAAAGGCCGGAGAAATCCCCAGCGACGTGAAATAGCCTACTTGAAATAGCCTACTTCCGCAGCAGCCCCTGAATGATCATCTCTACGGCCTCTTCTTCGGAGAGCCCCCGGGACATCAGGGTCTGCAGCTGTTTTGAATCCACCGAACCGATGGCCGCTTCGTGGGTGACGTGGGCTTTCGGGTGGCGGACGTCGACGATGGGGATGGCCTTGGCCTGAGCCTGGTTCTGGACGATCTCGTTGCAGTCCACATGCCCCGCCGCCCCCTCGGCGGTGGCCTGCAGTTCGTTGTAGATCTCCGCCCGAGCCGAATCGCGCACCGCGATGTGGCTGGTCAGCACTCCCCGGGAATACTTACCGTTGAGAAAGCCCGCCTCCCGAATTTTGATCCGGTCATCACCGCGCCCGCTGATCCTCGACAGAAGTTCCAGGACCGAATGGTCACCGCAATAGGCTTCGTAATCTATATCTATCTCCCCGACCCTTCCCTTTATCAGCTCGAACTCCGTGGCAAAACGGCTCTCCTCGGCGAGGGTGACCTTAGCTTTGGGAACCACTCGTATCCCCCCCTGCTCACTGTGTATGTGGCGCTCAAAGTAGCTGTACTCGGCTCCGGCGTCGAGCTGAATCTCCGCGTCCATCAGGTGCTCCACCTCGCTGGCAGCGGCAAAACTGCAGTGAGAGATAAACCGGGCCTTGGCCTTTTCCTGGAAATGAACCCGCATTCGGATATGCTGAAGACCGTTCTCCAGCATTCCGAAGCAGAAGTAGACCGGCTTGTCTATCCGCGCCCCGGCCTCCACAAGGATGTTTACATCCACTCCTGAGGCGGTCTCCCGCGACTCTACGTGGAGCCCCTCCACCAGAACCGTATTCAGAACCTGGTTCCCGTGGATCTCCACGTGGGCGGTTCCCTCTTCGAAGGAGTGTCGATGCATATTGATAGTCGCCAGCAGTCGGTCTAAGGCAGTCTTGTCGCTCATAGGAGGACCTCCTCGTCGGGTACGTTTTTGTGGGTGCAGGGGACGCACTTGCGTTCGAAGTAGCTGCTCAGCTGATCCACGGTCCCCTTGTCCACCAGAGCGCCGCTGCACAGCAGAAAGGCGTGGTCCGCCCGCTTCAAGACCTCCCCGGAGTGGGTGATCATGATTACCGTGGTGCCCCGCTGCTTCAACTTGCCCAGCACTTCAAAAATCGACTGGATCGCATCGATGTCCACCCCCGAGTCGGGCTCATCCATCAGTACCACCCGTGGTTCCATGGCAACAATCGAGGCCAGTTCGATTCTCTTCCTCTCGCCGCCGCTTAGGGTAGCATCCACATCCCGGGCCATGTAACGGTCCGGATCCAGCCCGACCAGCTCGAGGGAACTCTCCACCGTCCGAGCTCCACCCCCCTTTCCCGCCGCTCTTTGGATAAACTCCTCTACCGAAATACCATGAAACCGCGCCGGCTCCTGCCAGGCTAGAGTTATTCCCTGTTTGGCCCGCTGGTCAACGGAAAGATGCTTGATCGATTTTCCATCGTACAGAATATCGCCGCTGTGTTGACGATAATCCGGGAGCCCCATAATGGTATGGGCTAAAGTCGATTTGCCCGCACCGTTGGGGCCGACCACGGCGTGGATATGTTCTTCCCAAAAATCGATCGACAAGTGCTGCAGTATCGGGTGTTCGTCAAAAGAGAGGGAGACATCCCTCAGTTCAATTATTCCCATATGTCCTTTCCTTCAGCTTTTTTTTGTGCCAACATTTCCGTATAGTAGCGCCCCTCCCACCTCTCACGGGGGATGCCCAAGTCCTCAATAACCTGTTCCACCTTCTCCCTGGCCGCCGTCAGCTCCTCCTCCCGATCCACCAAGGCCTCTACTTCCACAAAATGACCTAGGCCTTCCACGTAGGCCAATTCGACACCGATATCCCGGTAATGGTACCGCACTCCTTTTTTGTGCTTACGAATCTGTTCTCGATAGCCCAGATGACGGCAGAACTGAAGAAACTCGAGCTGGTCGTCCACCCGGAACTCGTGCTCTCGATTCACCTCCAGGGCGCCTTGTCGGCTCCTCTTCTTGTAAGTCACCGTGTTGACCTCGCCGTCTCGACGGAACCGAAACAACTGCCGCCCCCCCTCTTCCCGAGTGAAATAGATGTCCCATTTGTCGAACTCCTGCTGAGACTCGGCCATCCCCTCCAAGCGTCTTTCAAGCACCTCGGGTCGGTCCACCCAAGCTTTCACCTCTACCTCGAACATTTTTACTCCTTCCAGGGGAAAATCAGCCCTCTTAGACTCCGAGTGCCGACTTTCTCTCGTTCCTCTCGCAGCAGACTCTCCCAGGGAATGTGTCGCCGGTCAGCGCTCGGGTTCTCCTCGAGATAGTCGTACTTGTGCATGAGCAGCTGCAAGGCGGTCTGGTGGGCAAAGATCACCCCCGCAGGACCGGGGATGAGAAAGAAGGTGATCACCGAGAGCATACTGAGCACGGCACTGTAAAGTCCGAGAAAGATGCTCAAACCGGGGTTGTCGAAAAAGAGCAGCAGACTCTTGTACAGAACCTTTTTGATCGAATCCGCCAGCTGGAGCCGTACCGGGTAGATCCACTGACTTATGAGAAACCACAGTACCGACACCCAAAACAGAATCGAGGCGGCGGTCAATCCGATCAAGCCACCGATAGAGAGATAGAAGGGGAAACCCACCAGCAGCACCAAAATCTGTAGTGAACTAAGGCCTGCAAAAAAAAACGAAACCTTCCAGGTTGAACGGATATAGGCGGGGATCTCTTTCAAACTCGGAGCCGTTTGTGCCAGCAGCTCCTTGCCGAACCGGGCTACCCCTCCGGTGTAGAGAAAAAAGAGGAAGATCAGAGCACACAGCGCCGCCAGGCTCAATAGCGGGGAATAAGCGGCCAGCATCGGCAGGGCGAGCAGCAGAACAAGAAGCAGGATGTACCCCAAGTTGAGAACAGCCAGCAGCAAGATATTGTCCCAAGTCTCATAAAACACCTTTTTCAGAAAGAAACCCGTCATTTCTCCTCTCCCTCATCCTCCCTTCTGATCGCCAATAGGGGGTAGAAGAGCAGCGGCAGTAGAGCCAGAAGTCCAAGAGCCAAGCCGAGGCCGAGAACATCCGCCAGGTAACCAAACAGAGGCGAAAGAATCGCCACTATGAGCGTCTTGAGCTGACTCTCCACCGACAGCCCGGTAGCCATGACCGTACCCTTGATTTTTTCACTGACGTAACCCAGGGTCATCGGACGGCGCAGGTTGTGCAGTACATAGAGCAGTACGAAGAAGAGTGCTCCCAGGGGAGCCAAGTTCGCCAGCAAGCTCGCTCCCACACCAAAAACCACCATTACCGAGGCCAAATAGGTGAAGTTCAAGCCCCATTCGGTACTGCGAAACATCTCCGCTACTCTCCCCGAGTTCTGGGAGACCAAGGAGGTAAAGGTGTAGATAAAAAAGTAGAGAATACCCACCATCAGCGCTACTCTCTCCTGCTCCGCCAGAGCGACAAAGATGGGCAGGGAAAGGGCCATGCTTTTCATTACCGGCTGTACGTAATCCTTGACCGACTTGAATACTCCATCGTGCAGGCTGGAGTTGAGCAACAGCCGGCGAAGCCGGCCGTAGCGCAGCATCTCTTTGAAGTCCCCTATAGTCCCCCCGAGGGATGCCCGAAAGTCCCGCTTTATTTTCTCACCGATATCACCACCACGCGAGGCTTGGTCGGTCTCCCTTTCAAGACTGAAGTCCAGGTATTTCGGGTAGGACTTCATCAAGCCGAAGCCCAGGATATAGGGTATCACCGTGAATAGGAAGACGTGGCGATACGAACCGGAGATGAAAACGATCAAGCCGGCGATGAGCGCCGAAAGCGCCGAACCGCGCTGGCTCCAGCCGCGGGTGTGTCCGTAGTAGTGAACCTTGTACTGCTCCATGCCGTTGCGCTTCAGGTAGTCGAGAATCATCGCCTTGTGGGTGCCCGTGCGAAAGGCCTCCCCCACCGAAAAAAGCACCATGGCCCCGATATAGGCGCCGAATAGGGGGAAAAAATAGAACACCAAAAAGGAGACGATATAGGCGGCAAAGGCGGACATCATCGCCCGGCGGCGTCCGAATGTATCGGCAATGACCCCTGAGGGAATCTCCAGAAGGTTGGTTCCTATCTCCCGTACACTGAAGAGTACTCCGATCTGCAGATAGCTCAGCCCCACCTCCCGAAAGTACAGGATCAGATAGGGATCGAAAAACTGCAGGTTTTTCACAAAACCGTAGAGTGAAAACTTGTAGTACTGAAGATCTTTTTTAAACACCCCTCGGCCCCCACTCGAAGTAATATGCGCGGCCCAGACCCAGGGCCAACCCCACTATACAAAAAAAAGCCGTTCCTGCATAGCAGAAACGGCCTCACGGTGGTAGTGGCGAAGGGACTTGAACCCCTGACAAAACGGATATGAGCCGTTTGCTCTACCGACTGAGCTACGCCACCACGATATATCAGCAGCACTATAGCAACGGATTGCATTTCCTGTCAATAACCCTGTAGAATATTTCCCCGCGGGAGGCAGAAATGAAACACCAATGGAATTTGGAAGTAAGAAGCTACGAGCTTGATATGCACCGGCACGTCAACAACGCCACCTACCTCAACTACATCGAAGCAGCGCGTATGGACTTTCTCCGGACGGCGGGTTTCGACTACCAGGCCTTCCAGAGTCGCGGGTACAGCCTCTTCGTCTCGGAGATCAAGATCGCTTACCGCGCCCCGGCGTTTCTACACGACCGGCTCACCGTGGTCACCGAAGCGCTGAAACGGAAACGGCTCAGTGGAGTGTTCCGGCAGACCATCTACCGAGGGGAGACGGTCATCTGCATCGCCGATGTGAGCTGGGTCTGTGTAAACAGCGACGGCCGCCCCGCCCCTATTCCCAGGGAGTTCGACTACCCTGAGTTTTACCCCGAAAACGGCACTATCGAGGTCTAAATGAGTTTGTACTCCCGACTCAGTTCGTAGAGACGGGAGTTCCAGTAATTGACGGTGCTGTAACTGCGACGGTCCGCGGGGTCTGATATCCTGCCGGCGATCTTCTGCAGACTCTGAAAGCCCTTGCTCAACACGGTCACCATATTCAGCTCCTCCTTCTCGTCACCAGCCGGGAGGGTAACCGCCCGAAAGTAGTAGTACAGATGGCGGTACGGGTCCTGCCGGGTGCTCTTCTCCTGTTCGAAGAGCCGCTGGAAGGCCTCCTCGGACTCCGTATGCCGCCCCAGTTGTTGCAGCAGAAAACCTTCGTAGGCAAAGAGAATCTGCCGCAGCGGATGGTAGACTCCCGGATCGCGGAGGCTGAGATTCTCAAACGGCTCGTACCCGTCGCCGGGGAGGGTCCAGATCGGTAGAATGTGCGTCGTTTCCGTCTCGTCCAGCAATTCCAGGGCTTCCACCGCGGTACGGTGTGCCTGAGTCAGGTCTCTATCTAAGATATCCACTTCCGTTCGAAAAAGAAGGCTCTCCACGGTCACCGGAACCCCGGACAAAATCCGGCGGGCCTCATCGAGATACCCTAAGTACAAGCGGCATCGGGCCAACCAGGTGAGAAAGTAGTCGTGTCTTTCACCGTCGAAGTAGAGTCGATCGTGACTCAAAGCCTGCTGCAGCAGCAGATATGCTTCGTTGTATCGGCCCAGTTCGAACTGCAGTCTCGCCTTTAGCATCAGAACGTAGCGTTCCCAGCGGCGCCTACCGGTACCACTGGCCTTCCGCTCCGCCGCCTCCGCGTGGGAGAGGGCCAGCGAATAGTCGCCGCTCAGCATACTGCTCAAAGCGGTCAAGGCGGTACTTTCACAGGCTGCCCCGGCCAGATTGGTGTCGAAGGTCTTCTGGCGGGCCTGCCGGAAATACTCCGCTCCGTCGGTGAGCTTGCCCTGCTTGAGCAGGACCTTGCCCAAAAGCACCAGGGCTCGGCTTTCCAACTCCGGAAAATCGGTATCCTGCACCAGCAGTAAGCAGCGTTTGACCATCGTCAGAGCGGATGAGCCGGTCTCTCGAGTCCGCCAAAGGTACTCTCCTCTGAGATAAATGAGGAAGGCCTGCAACCAGGTCTCTTCAGCTTGAGGCACGTCCGCAGTATCCATCTCCTCGGGAAGAAAGACCTTTTTATAGTACTGCTCCGCCTCATGCATCCTCCCCTCCCACATCAAGGCGAGCAACATGAGTGCCCCCGCATACAGGGAATGTTCTTCCTCAAAAAAAGAAACAGTCGACTCGCCGATATCGACCGGAGAGACTTCCAAGTCCCCCAGCAGACGCTCCAGCAGCAGCCGATAGAAGGCGCTGAGCACCTTTTGCGACAATGCCAACTTCTGGTACACACGGAGGGCCAGAAAATAGTCTACACTTTCGCGATGTTTCAGGATCAGCTCTTCGATAAAGTACTCTATTCTGGAAAAATCGAGATTCAGTTGCTGCCGCAGCCGTGGAGATGGGTCGGCGTCCACGGTCAAACAGCCCTCTTCCCCGCGCAACAGGCCCAGAGTTCTCAGCTGAAAGAGGGACTGTTCCACCTCCTCTTCACCAATCCCAAGACGGCCGAAGAGCTCCAAGAGCTGTCTCTTTGAGAATAGCCCCTCCAACGCGGCACAACAGTAGTAAATATTCCGCATCTCCGTGGATAGGTCCCCCAGCAAAATGGTCAGCTGCTCCCCGCGAGGCTTGTGCTCGCGGTACTTCTGACTGAGGGAGAGCTCGTAGGGGCTTTCAAACTCGGTGTCTAACTTTTTCTTCAGCTCCCGATGCCAATCCGAGGTTTTATACACCCGGGTGTGCCCGAGCAGCTCCTCCACATTCTCATCAACCGTGACCAGAGGTATCAAATGGCTGGAAGGACGCTCCGTACAGAACTCACGACGTAGTATCAATTTGACCGGTTCAGGCATGCGGTGATAGTCCCAGACGATGACCACCGGTGGGAAGAGCTTCTCCTGCATTTTTTCCCGGTAGTAGTTCACAAAACTGCAGAACAGCAGGAGAATATCCGAGTCGCCCAGACTCCAACGGGGCAGGTCGAGCAAGGCCCTTCGGCGTTCCCATGACTGAATATCGGTAGACCGGATAAATCTGGACGGGTATTCAAGCTTGGCCTGATCCAGGGCGCTGAGTAGAGGTAGATAGACCGACCCAATCTCCTCGCTCGGAGATAAGTGCAGGTAACGTACGGCTCCGCTGTTTGCCTCCAGACCGCGCAGAGCTCGATACGCAAGCAGACTCTTCCCCGAAGCCTGGGGGCCGCGGATGAACAGGGTCTCTCTCTTTTCACTCTGGTAC
>DSBN01000389.1 GCA_011046055.1 Sediminispirochaeta sp.
GATCATACCGTTTTCGATGGCCATCAGAGCGTAATAGCCGGCGATGCCGTAATGGGTCGTGTTTCGTACCGCCACCATTCCCAGACCATAGCTCTTGGCTTTGTCGATGGCCATCTGCATTGACTTTTTGCCGATCACATGTCCCATGCCGTTGTGGCCGTCCACCACTGCGGTTGTTGGCCCGTCCTTGATCACTTCGAACTCGGTTTTGGTGTTCAGTATACCGTCCTTGATCCGATCGATGTAGATCGGCTTGAATCGTCCAATGCCGTGGGAGTCGATGCCCCTCTTGTCCGAGGTGATCAGCACGTCGGCACAGATGGCCGCCTCCTCCCGAGGAACCCCGATCGCCTCGAAAGCGTCGGTCATAAATTTTTCCAGCAGATCAAAATCTACCCATACAAAGTCTTCCGCCATATGCGCTCCTCAACACCTGCAGGTGCTTTTTCATAGTCTATTACGAAAACAGCCGTACCCGGCTGTTTTCGTTGTTTCGGTTGCCGCGAAGCGGCATGAGAAACTAATCGATTATTTCATGTACGTTTTTGTTTGTCAACGTGTTTTTATGTTCTTATTTGTTCGTCCTGGATTGACAAATCCCACTCCAAGCTCTACTATTCGAATATGCCCGATCAAGAGCAGAATCAGCAGTACGATGTGACCGTCATTGGTGCTGGAGTTGTGGGTGCGTCGATCGCCCGTCGACTCTCGGCCTACCAGCTCCGGGTGGCGCTGGTAGAGAAGGAGGCCGACGTCTCCTTTGGCACCTCCAAGGCGAACTCCGGAATCATCCACGGCGGCTTCCACCACGAGGGATCATACCTGAAGACCAAACTCGAGCTGCAGGGAAACATGATGTTCGACCAACTCCAGCGGGAACTGCACTTTCCCTTCAAGCGATGCGGGATCTTGGTCGCCGCCATGAACGAGGAAGAACTCAAAGCCATACAGTTCCTCTACCACCGGGGCCGAGAAAACGGATCCGCGGGGATCGAACTCTGCTCCCGGGAGAGAACCCTAGAGCTCGAACCGAAGCTCTCCCCGGACGTAGTCGGGGGACTCTACGCGCCGATCGGGGGTATTATCGAACCCTACCGTTTTGTTTTCAGCCTGGTCGAATCGGCGCTCAGAAACGGGGTCGAGCTGTACCGAGATTTTCAAGTATCCCGAGTCGAACGAGACGGGGCAGATGATTTTTACCGTATTTTTGATCGACAAGACCGAAAAATTCTCAGTCGCTACGTGGTCAACGCCGCCGGACTCTACGCCGACGAGGTCTCCCAGCTCTTCGGCGCCGAAGAGTTCCAGATCACCCCCCGCAAGGGAGAGTACTACCTGCTCGACCGAATGACCCAGGCCTGCCCCAGCAAGGTTCTATTTCCCGTACCGAACCAGGTCTCAAAGGGGATGCTGGTCATCCCCACGGTGGAAGGGACCGTTCTGGTCGGACCCACCGCCGAAGAGATTCGGGATAAAGAGGACCTCTCCACCTCCCGAGAGAAACTCGACAGCATCTTCGACTCCGCCCGGAGGATGGTACCGAAGGTCTCTACCCGAGATGTGATCACTTCCTTCTCCGGCCTACGGCCGGTTCTGGAGGGGGATGACTTTTATATAGAAGTGTCGAAAAAAGCTCCCCGCCTCATCCAGGCCGCGGGCATCCAGTCTCCAGGACTCACCGCCGCGCCGGCGATCGGAGAGTACGTGAAAGATCTTTTAAAAAAGGCCGGACTTCCGTTGCAGGAGAAACCCGACTACCAGGCTGAAGTCCCCCGGGTGCCCCGGGTCCGGGATCGAAGACCCTTCGACGTCGATGACCTGGTTCGTCGGAATCCCGCCTACGGAAACATCGTCTGCCGCTGCGAGGAGGTCTCGGAGGCGGAGATCATCGAGGCGATCCGTCGGGGCCACCGGACCCTGGACGGCATCAAGTTTTTTACCCGTTCGGGGATGGGTCGCTGTCAGGGCGGCTTCTGTACCGCCAAAATCATCGAGATCATAATGCGAGAAACCGGTCTGCCCTACCACGAAATCAGCAAACGGGGAAAAGAGAGCCGGGTTTTCTGGAGATCCTTATGAGAAGTGAAATAACAGACGCCCTGGTAGTCGGAGGCGGGGCCGCCGGAATGGCCGCCGCGGTCGAGCTGGACCAACAGGGTTTTTCGGTAGCGCTGATCGAACGGGAGGATGAGCTCGGAGGAGTTCTGCTGCAGTGCATTCACAACGGTTTCGGGCTGCAGGAGTTCAATGAAGAGCTCACCGGCCCCGAGTACGCCGAACGCTGGATCGAGACGGTGAAAAAGAGCAAGATCCAGGTTTTCACCTCCAGTACCCTCACGGAAATAAACTTACTCGAAAGAAACCTCAAGGAGTGCTTTATCTACTCGGCGGTCCATGGGGTGCTCAGATTCACCACCCGGACGGTGGTCTTGGCCATGGGTTGCCGCGAACGAAACCGGGGCAACGTCCTCATCCCTGGAACGCGTCCGGCGGGAGTCTACACCGCCGGCTTGGCCCAAAGGATGGTCAACATCGACGGCTACATCCCTGGTAAAGAGGTGGTGATAGTTGGCTCCGGAGATATCGGGCTGATCATGGCCCGCCGAATGCAGTGGGTCGGAGCCAAAGTACACGGAGTGGTGGAGATACAACCCTACCCTTCGGGACTGACCCGGAACATCTCACAGTGCCTCCATGACTTCGACATCCCCCTCTACCTCAGCCACGTGGTCTCCCGAATACACGGGATAGACCGAGTCGAGGCGGTGGACATTACACCCCTCAAAAACGGAGTCCCCGACCAGAGCCGGACTTTTCGCCAGAAATGCGACACCCTCCTGCTCTCGGTGGGACTCATCCCGGAGAACGAACTCTCCAAACAGGTAGGCATCGAGCTCAACCCCCTCACCGGCGGCCCGATGGTGGACAGCATGCTGATGAGCAACATCGAGGGCGTCTTCGCCGCTGGGAATGTCCTGCACGTGCACGATCTGGTGGACTTCGTCAGCGCCGAAGCCCGTCTGGCCGGCCAGAAAGCCGGCGCCTACCTACGAGGCTGGAGACCTAAGCTCGAAGTCCAAGTAAAACCGGGAGCAAACGTGAAATACGTAAACCCTACCAAAGTAGACCCGACGGGGCAGAGTGAAATTTTCCTGCGTCCCCTGATCGTCTCCAACCACGTCTCTCTGACCCTCTCTTTGGACGGTACAGTGATCAAACGCCAGAAAAAAGCACATGTGCAGCCCAGCGAGATGATCCGGATCAAAGTCAACTCAAAAATCTTTGATCAACATACCCTAAAAGGTGATACGAAAATTGTCGTTGGTTTGGAGGAGATGGACTGAGATGGCAGAAAAAACGGCAACAAAAGATATGGTCTGCATTGTCTGCCCCATCGGCTGTCGGCTGAAGGTCAGTCAGACTGGAGAGGAAGTACGGGTGGAGGGAAACCGATGCCCCCGTGGCGAAGTCTACGGCCGAGAAGAGATACTGGCCCCCAAAAGGACGGTCACCGCCACTTGCACGGTGATCTCCGGTAGGCACCGCCGGCTTCCGGTGAAAACCGATGCCGCCCTACCCACGGAACACATAGACTCGCTGCTGCAGGAGATTTACCGGCTAAAAATAGAAGCTCCCGTCGAAGCGGGGCAGGTCCTCCTCGAAAATTTCAAAGACACCGGAGTAAACCTAGTCGCTGGACGACGTATCCCGAATTGAGTGGTACGAAGCTTGGACATGTCAATTATATCTACCGAAAGATATTCCTTGTGCAAGCAGTTAGGCCACTAAAACTACCTCTCCTAGAAAAAAGACCAAGCTTCGTACCACCCTATATCCTGCTCAAGACAGGTTCAGCTCCCGCAACTCACCGCCCAAGGAACTATGTAGAATCCTGAAACTCCTCTCCTTCATATCCGCTCGCAGTTCGGCGGTCTCGCCCCCGCCGTTCCAGCGAACCCTCAGCTCCTGTTCCGGCGACGGCAGTACCTGGTAGCTTCCATCGAAGGCTCGACAGTGGCTGCGGAAATCCATCAAACGCAGCAGACGTTGAACCACCGGCCGTTCCATCTCACGGTCTATCTCCTCCAGGCTGTAGCCGTGGCGGTTGATATTTCGGCCCAACTTGGTCTCCTCCACCAGCTGAATGTCGTTTCGCCCCGCAAAAAGCCCCACATAGTAGACCTGGGGGATCCCCGGGGTGAAAAACTGGATCGCCCGCGCCAGGAGGTAGGCCCGGTCGTCCTCACCCAGGGCAGAGTAGTAGGTACAGTTGATCTGGTAGATATCCAGGTTCTGGTAAGCGGCGCTGTTGTAGATTCGTTTTACGTTGGCCCCTTTGCTGTAGACATTCTCCTTGGTCCGCTCCATCTCCTCGTCGCTCATCAGGTCTCGAGCGTCCACCACTCCTATTCCGTCGTGAGTGTCCAGGGTAGTGAACTGCCTTCGAGGACAGATGGCCAACCAGCGCTTGAGGTTCACCGCGGTCCCGTCGTAGATACCCTGGAGCACCAACATGGGCAAGGCAAAATCGTAAACCCGGTAGCCGTGCTCGGCGATCCGTTTCTGAATGCTGTAGTGCTCGTGAACCTCCGGCAACAGCACGGCATCCCACGGGGCGATGCTCTCGGCAGCGAACTCGAGGTGCTCCCACACCTCGGGTTCGAGGAAAAAACAACTGGTACCGGGTTTTTTAGTGGTATAGGCGAAAGCGTCCAGACGTACTATCTTCGCCCCCCTTTCGCAGAGCCACTGGAGAAAATCCTGCAAGAGCCTGCGGGCTACCGGACTCTCGAGATCCAGATCGATCTGTTCGTAGTCGAAGGTACACCAGACTTTCTCTCGACTTCCGTCGGCAAAATTCACCTCGTAGTAGGGAGGACGCGGTTTGCGGGTGTATATTTTTGCCAGATCATCGGAGCTGGGCTCACCTCCGGGCCAAAAATTCTTGAAGCGGATGAATAGATCCGCCCAGGGGGAGTCGTCTTTTTTCTCTACAAAATCTTGAAAAAATTCGGATCTCCGGGAGATATGGTTGACCATCACATCCACCATCAACTCGTAATCCGCGGCAACTGCCTGGATATCCTCCCAATTTCCGAACCGCAGATCCACCTTCTTGTAGGTCAGCGGGGCGAAGCCCCTGTCGCCGCTGGAGGGATAAAAGGGGAGAATATGGACCCCGGAGATTTTATCCCCAAGGTGTCGCTTTAAAACAGTACGAAGCCCGGCGAGATCGCCGCCTAGGCTGTCCGGATAGGTGATCAGTTGACAGGCGTTTTTAATAGGCATTTCGCCCCCATTATTCTAAATTGAGTATTTTTTTCAAGCGTTCCGCGTTGACCCCAGCAACCTTCTGTATAAAAAAGCGCCACATCTCCCGTTCCCGCTCAAACTCCCTTCGAACCTCTCCGCTTCGGATTCGGTCCTCCAAATCGACGAGCTCGGCTGCCCCCTCATTCAGAAGGAACTCCCCAGCGACACTGTTGCCGCGAGCGAAGAACTCCAGCGATTTCAATGCCAGAGCAAACGCAGCCTGAGCCCAAGCCAATTCACCGGCGAATACTCCCGGCATTGGATCGAGCTCGCCCTTCACACCCAAAATATCCACCAGCTCCCGAAAAATGATCAGCCGGTACATATCTCCGAGAAACCTGCTGGCAGCGGTTCGCTCCTCGGCCTTTTTGACCGTTCCCTTGTAGTGGGCGATCCGCAGGTTTGGGTGAAAAATCCCCCTCACCCCTTTTGGAAGGCAGGAAAAGTAGAACTGCTGGTCCTCCGCCCGTCCTACCCATGAGAAGGTAAACGGCACCGCCCGGCGCAGCCCCTCATTGCTTATTCCGTACCCGCCCCCTTTGACCACCGGGTGACTTATCCCCTCCTCCACCCGGTCGAAGCGATTGTACAACGCCGTAGCCCTCCCGTGGGCGAAGGCTTTTTGAAAAAACATGTTCCCGCCCTTCCAGCTGTTGGGTATCGTCACATCGGGGCTGCGCAAAGAGCCGGCGTACCCATTTCGCTCGATATCGCTACTGTTGATGTACTCTCCCTCGTTGACCGCCAGGAGGACTTGCTCTCCATTGGCATCCGTGGCCGTCCCGCCCCAGTAGGGGTGACACAGGGTTTGGAGCCAAGTCTGTCCGGTGGCTTCGTAGAGTTCGCGGGATCTGAGCCCCTCGTCGGTGTCCAACTTGAATCCAGCTTTGATACCCCACAACTTTTCCAACAGAAGCTGACTGTACTTCAGGGCGTTGAAGTGGCGACCGTATTTTCCAAAAACCGAGAAGACACCCAACTTCTCCGCCGTCTCATCATCCCCTCCAGCCATGATCCGCCGCAACTCCTTCACCCGTGTCTCGGTCAGCACAATCACTCGGAGGTTGGAGTAGTTCTGCTCCCGCAACAGCCACTCTACCCAGCAGCCCGCCGGCTCGTCCAAAGTAGCGTGGGTCACCGAAATCGACAACAGCACCGGCATTCGGTACCCTTGCGGCAGGACTCCCATCTCTTTTTCAAAATCTATATCCAAGTCCAACTCTTCCAAACAGGCAACCAGCTCGTGTTCCTTGTTCGGTGCGTAGAGCGGCACTGGATGGTCGTAATCCGCTACTTTTTCTCCCGGCTCCCGTCGCAGAGACCTGCTCAGCTCCTCGTCCCCAGGAGGAATGAGCATCTCTCCCGTCTCTTCGGGTAGGGTATACAGGGCATTGAGCTGCAGGACCACCTCCGTCGGTTCGAAGGGCTGGGAATTCGGCGAAAGACCTTGCAGCTGCCACTTCTGAAGCACCTCATCATCTCGAATATCCAACTCCGGAGCCCAGACTTTCGACACCTCTTCCGCCAAAAGCTCAGTACTCATATCACTCTCAAAGAGCCCGAGTATCGTCTCGACCTTATCCTCCTGATCCGATCGGCTGTAATAGGACAAAAAAGACTCGACCCCGCGATGCAACAGCACTGCGGCACTACTAAGGCTCATCACCTTTTCCCTCGCATATAACTCATCTGCGGCTAACGGCCGATACTTACCTTCGGCTATAAGGCGCAACAGCTCCACCATTTCGCCGACAGTCGCGTTGTCCTGCCCACCTGGTATCGAAAAACCGCACAGTCCCGTACTCTTAGGCTCGCCGCCCAGACCGGTTATTGCTGCTACCGTATGTGTAAGAAGATCAAAAGCCCTCTCGTACCTGCTCATCTCAGACCCCTTTGGTTTGTTTCTTCTGAGATTAGGGACCAACAGAAGAAAAGTCAATTAAGTGGTACGAAGCTTGAGCAAATTCTCAATTTGGAAGTCTAATGACTTCCAAATTGAGAATTTGCTTCATTTGCATAGCAATGATTTGTGTTTCTAACTGTTGGAGGCATTCTCATTTTGGAAAGTGCAAGTGCACTTTCCAA